>PSPM01000026.1 GCA_004195435.1 Candidatus Parvarchaeota archaeon
TGTCATTGTATCATCATTTCTGTCCATTAAAATGTTATATTTTTCTAATCCTTGAAGATTTCTTAAAAAAACTCCTTGCAATTTTAAATTAAAAAAGTAATCCAAGATATATTCCCCTAATTCAAATATGCTTAATAATCCCACCATTATAAAAAATGTAAATGTTAATTTCCATTTTAATTCTAATTTCAATTTGGAGATCATAAAAAAAATTATTGATGAAAATAAAATTGGCTGAATTAAATGTTGAAATTTATCATATTGGGGATATAAAAAATACATTGAACTTAAAAGAAAACTTGTAATAGAGATTATTATTATGAATAAATAATGTCTTTTTTTGAACCCTATTTTAAAATTTAAATCCAAANNATGTGTAAAAAATTATTAAAAGAAAAATAAATAGCGATAAAATTATATTTTTTTTCATTAATTTAAATTTGTTTTTACCTTATTTAATTTTATCTTTGAACTTTAGGACTAAGTTTAAAAATAGAGTCCACTTTAATATTTAATGGATAGCGAGTTTATTCAATTAAAAAAAGTTAGTAAATTTTTTGGCAAAAATACAGTTCTTGATTCTATTGATCTCGATATACCTGAAAAAAAAATAACTGGGATTATAGGAGCTTCAGGAGAAGGTAAAACAACTATTCTTAAACTGCTTATTGGTTTTTATAAACCTTCAAAAGGAGATGTTCTTTATTTGAGAAGAAGTATGAAAGGTGAAAAAAAGAATATAGAAAGATATTTTGGATTTGCAACAGAGGAAGGTTCTTTTTATGAGAAATTAACTGTTTTAGAAAATTTATTTCATTTTGGAAGGCTTTATGGTATGAAAAAAAGTGCAATTAAAAGTAGATCTGAAGAGTTAATTAATTTAGTTGGTTTGCAAAAAGCAGTTCATACACAAGCAGATAATTTGTCTATTGGAATGAAAAAAAGACTTGATGTTGCTTGTTCTATTATCCATAGCCCTCTTGTTTTAATAATGGATGAACCAACTGCTGATTTAGATCCCTTACTTAGAAATCAGATGCTAGATTTAATAAAAAAGATAAATGAACGTGGTACTACCATAATTCTAACTACTCAACTTCTTGGAGAGATGGACAGAATTTGTGATAAGGTTGCAATTTTATTTAATGAAAAAATTGTAGAACAAGGATCTCCTAATAAAATAAAATCTAAATATGGTAAATCAACTTTAGGGGGGGTCTTTGAAAAAATATTTTCTAAAAGAATTAGAAAAGCTTATTCCGAATCAACTAAAGAAAAAACTAAGTTTTTGAAACCGCAAAATAAATTTGAATTAAAAGAAAAAAAGAAATGGCTTAAATTAGGTTCTAAAGATTTTGAAGAGAAAGAGCCAGATAATAAATCTGAAGAAGAGAAAGAAGAAGAGAAAAAAAATAAATTCAAAAAATTAAGAAAGGATTTTGAATACCTTATAATAAACGAGGATAAAAAAGGTGACAAATAATGCATAATTTAATTAGTATTATTGGTAAAAATCTTAGAATATTATCTAGATCCAAATTATCTGCTCTTATTATTATTGTCGCTCCACTTATTTTAATTTTATTAGCTGGGAATGCTTATAATTCTTCTTCTTTGAATAGTGTTGTTGTTGGTACCTATTCTAATGAATATAGTGAACTTAGTAATAATATTTTAAATAGTTTTGAAGATAATTCTTTTAAAATTGAAAAACTGAACTCTGAAGACTCTTGTATTAATTCTGTAAAATCTGGAGATTCTCAAATATGTGTTGTCTTTCCAGAAAAATTATCTACTGAAGGAAATTTAGATTCAATAAATTTTCATGTTGATGATTCTAGAATGAATATAGCCTATACTTTAATTAATAAAATGGATTCTCAGATATCTTCGAAATCATCTGAGCTTGGAATAACAATGGCCGGAGATTTAATAAATGCGATTGATGAAGCAAGAACTACGCTTCCGGAAAAAGAAATGGAAATCCTTTCTGCTAGAAATAATATTTCTGATATTAAATTGAAAGGTGAAGAAATATTCTTGGACTCTAATGTTACTGATAATTTTGATAGAGTTGATGATGCAATTGATGTTTTATCTGCTGATCTTAATGGAACTGACTCTTTAGATAATTTAATTGAAGAAATAGCTAATCTTTCAAATTCTATTTCTAAAATAAGTGAGAAAGCTGAGCAAATATCTTTGGGAGGTAAAAGTGGTTTAGAAACGCTTGATCAAGTTGGAGCTAGTTTGAATTCATTAATTGGAAAAATTAATGATGTTAAAGTACTTGATGCTGAAAAAGTTGTTTCTCCTTTAAAAACAAAAATTAAAAAAATAAATTCTGATTCTGATACTAATTGGAATTATCTTTTTCCCACTCTTATAGCTTTGGTAATCTTATTTGGAAGTATAATCCTTTCTTCTACTCTTGTACTTAGAGAGAAAAATACTAAAGCCTATTTCAGAAACTTTACGACTCCTACTTCTGACTTTACTTTCCTTTTAGGAATTTATGCTACTTGTCTAGTTATCTTGGCTATTCAGCTTACTGTTCTTTTTGTTGGCAGTACTTGGTTAACTGAAATTAACTTAGTGGATTCTTTATCAAAAGTTCTACTTGTTCTCTTTTTGTCTTCTAGTGTCTTTATTTTTTTAGGCATGTTCATTGGATATTCATTTAGATCTGAAGAAACTTCAATTTTAGCGGCCATTGGCGTTGCATCTCTTTTGATGTTTTTCTCTAACACTATATTTCCTGTTGAAGCTATTTCCGCATCTTTAAAAAATATAGCTGTATATAATCCTCTTGTGATTACTGATTCTTTACTAAAAAAAATGATCTTATTTGATTCTAGTTTACCACCATTATTAAATGAATTTTTAATCCTAGGCGGATTTTTATTTTCCTTTATGTTAGTCTCATTATTATCTTTGAAAATTAGTAAAAGGAGAAGCTAGATCATAATTATGTTTATTAATTGAATTAATTCCCAAAGCTTATGCAAAAGATAGAATTAAAAGAGAATTCTGGATTTATGGAATTTGGGAGAATACCTCACCATATATATTATGAAACAAATAGTGAATCTTTTGAAGATTTATCAGAAAAAAGTCCTGCAATTTATAAATTGACTCCAAATTTACTTAGTCTTTCAGAAAATAAAAATGTCTCTCAAGAGAAAGATTACTCTCTTTCAATTTGGATACATGAAAGTGTTCCTAGAAATTATGTTGATAATATCATGTTTCATGAACTTGTTGAGGCTGAGCTTGTTTTAGTTGATAAACTAGACCAAAAATCAGCCCATAAATTGGCAGTTAAATTTGAAGAAAAGTATATAAAAAAGTTCTATGGATTAGAAAAGCTAACTGAATTGTATATATGGAGAAGGGAAAATATAAATAATTACTAAGATTGTTTGGATAAATAAAAAATATTATAAATAAATTATGATTAAAAATATTATTAAAATGAAACGAGAAATTTACCTTGATAATTCTTCCACTACAAAGGTTTATCCGGAAGTTTTTAGAGAAATGAAACCTTATTTCTTAAAAAAATATGGGAATCCAAGTTCATTACATGAAATAGGTGAAGAAGCCTCTAAGGCCATAAATGAAGCTAGAGAAAATATAGCCAAAGTTATAAATGCTAAACCTTGGGAAATTTATTTCACTTCTGGTGGAACTGAATCCGATAATTTAGCTATCCAAGGACTTGCTAGAGCGAATCCTAAAAAAAGAAAAATAGTGATTGGATCAATAGATCACGCAGCAATTGTTAGTACTTGTAATTATCTAAAAACTAAAAAGTATCTTGTATCAAAAATACCTGTTGATGAAAAAGGTTTGCTAGATTATAATAGTTTAAAAAAGGAAATTAATCAAAATACTTTGGTTTTTTCTACAACTCATTCTAATAGTGTAATAGGAGTTATTCAGGATTTAAAAAAAATTGGAGATTTATGTGAAAAGAAAGGAGTATTTTTTCATGTTGATGCTGCGCAAAGTTTTGGTAAACTTAAAATAGATGTTGAAGAAATGAAAATTGATTTGCTATCTGGTTCAGCACATAAATTAGGAGGTCCAAAAGGTATTGGATTTTTATATGTTAAGAAAAAAACAAAAATCGTTCCTTTAATTTTTGGAGGTGGGCAAGAAAAAAATTTAAGAAGTGGAACTGAAAATGTTCCTGGAATTGTTGGCTTTTCTAAAGCATTAGAAATTTCTAATGGAGTTAATAAAATTAAAATGGAGTATTTAAGAAATAGACTTATGGAAGATCTTGAGAAGCTTGGAGGAAAAATAAATGGATCAAAGAAAAAAAGAATCTATAATAATGTCCATGTTTCTTTTCCAAAAGTTAGCGGTCAAAGCTTAGTCTTATTCTTATCGAATAAAAATATTTATGTTTCTTCTGGTAGTGCTTGTGATAGCAAAAAAGAAAGGGAAGATTATGTTTTGAAATCTTTAGGATTAACAGATAATGAAATTAATGGTTCCATAAGAATTAGTCTTAATGAAGAAAATAATGAAAAGCAAATCAAAATATTTTTGAAAGAACTTGAAAAAATATTGAATAAGTTAAGAATTTAATTATTCCAAAGATTCCAAACTTTCTTCATCCATTGCAACATAAGCTATTGTTTCTCCGCTTGCATCCTTTATATCTACATGGTACTGTCCATTGGGGAGAAGTATATTTATTTTTCCTTTCATCCCTGCAGTTATTCTTATTGGTGGTTCATGGTAAGGTTCAACATCCTCGTCTAAAGGAGATATTAGAAGTTTTACTTTTTGCCCTCTTTTAAATTTTGTTTGCATATTGATCTAAGATTAATCTAATTTATAGATTTAATGCTTTTGAAAAGCAAAATGCTTTTATAATCCATTTGGAAACTAAAATAATGAAAGAGGTTTATTCGCATTCTAGGCTGTGGTTATATGAAAATTGTCCAGAATATTATAAGATAAAATATATTGATAGAAATTGCCCAACTTTTCCTATCAATGATTCTTTATTCTTGGGAAGTCTTGTACATGATAGTTTAGAATGGTTATATTACCAAGTTAAAAACAGAGAAGTGACAATTCAAGACCTTATTGAAGATTATACTGAAAAATGGTCTAAAAAATATTCTGAAAATATTAGGTTCCTAAAAGGGAATGCTAAATCTAAATTTAATCAAGGAGTTAAATTTTTAGTAGACTATTATGTAAAAAATAAACCTTTCAAAGATAATACTATCGAAATTGAAAAAAGAATTCTTTTTCCGTTAGATAATGAAAATAAATATTTTATTCAAGGATATATTGATCGACTGGTCTTTAATGATAAAAACGAATATGAAATTCATGATTATAAAACAAATCAAATTATGAAAAAGAAAGAAGAATTAGATTCTGATAGACAGTTAGGACTTTATCATCTTGGATTAAAAGAATTATTTGGTAAAAATATACAAGTTAAATTATTTTGGCATTTTTTGGCATTTAATAAACTGGTTGGTTCTGAAAGATCTCAAGAACAACTTGATACTCTAAGGAATG
>PSPM01000027.1 GCA_004195435.1 Candidatus Parvarchaeota archaeon
AATCATTTTAATTCATTTTTGCTCAAATATTAAACTATATAAACCTATCAAAAGTGTTTTTAGAATGGTAAAAAAAATATGTTTTTTCACAATGGGGTTCGCATTTAACAGATTAAACAGGCTAAAATATTATGAAAAGATTTTTTCTGAAGAAACAGAACTCTATCTATTTACAACAGATAAGTACAAAGGAAAAGAAAAAGAAAATTATCAGTTCAATTGGGATCTTAAAAAAACAAAAATACATGTAGAAAAATATGATCCCTTAATATTGGGAATTAAGTTAAGGAAATTTTGCAAAAAAAATAAAATAGAAAGAGTTATTAATTTAGGAAATTGGACAGGGGCAAATTTTTTTTTATTTAATTTATTTAGTAAAACAGATTATTTATTAAATATTTTTTCAAATATAACTTCTTCTAACGAAACAGTTTTTAAGAAATTAACAAAAAAATTACTTTTTTCCCCATTAGTTATTTTTTCTAAAAAAACTATTTTTAACGATTATAAAAATTATAAAAATTATAAAAATATTTTTGGAAATAAAATAAAATATCTCCCGATAACTATAGATGACAATTTTTTTAGTAATAAGGGCAAAATAAAAACCAGGAGAAAATTAGGATTGCCTTTAGATAAAAAAATAATTATTTTCGTAGGGAGAATTGACTTATCAAAAGGGAGCGATATTTTGATAGATTTAATTAAAAAAAATAAAGATTACCTATTTATTGTAATAGGTAGGGAAATTGATAAAAATTTTAAAAAAATTAAGAAATTAAGAAATTTAAGATATTATGAAAGTAAAGGCCAAAAAGAATTAATAGATTATTATAATTCAGCAGATTTAGGTTATTTTCCACAAAGAATAGAGGGGGGTTTGGGAATGACTACTGCAGAATGTCTTTCTTGTGGAACTCCTTCAATAAATAGGGAGAGGGAAGGGATAATAGGGAGCAAAGCGTTATTTAAGATAGAAGTTAACTTAGAAAAAACCGATGAACAAATAAAGCGCTTTTTTAAGAAATCAGAAAAAAATAAAAAAGGATTAAGAAAAGTAGCAGAAAATTATATTAAAAAAAATTATTCTGATACAATTTGGAAAGAAAAATATAGGAGAGAATACCTTGATTAGTTTTTATTTTGTAACTTTTAATTTTACACAAATTCTTTTTTGAAAGCCATTTATAAATAATGAAAGAAAAGATCTCAGGTTTCCAGGAAAAAATTTTCCAATTTTAGATGGTTCAGAATATAATTTTAATATTTTAAATTTTTCTTTGTTTTCAATTCTTCTAGAATCATAAACAAAGATTTTGAAACTATGTTCATTAAAATATCTTATATGCTGAAAACCATCATAAGCGCCACTATTAGAACAATGAGGAACTAATATCTCAATAATCGAATCAGGTTTGCAAATTCTCCACAGTTCCCTTAAAACTTTCTCAGGCTCCCATAAATGTTCTAAAACATGTTTTACATAGATGTAATCATAAGAATTATCTTTAATAGGGTATGGAAATTTATTAAAGTCAAAACTTTTTGTCAATTTAGGATTTTTATGAATATCTATATTGTCCCAGTTTTTCTTTATATCTACTCCACATCCAAAATTTAATTTTTTCATTTTAATTTTTTCCAGTCTCCATGATCTCTCCAATCCCACTTTTCCCCCCTTTGAATAGGAGTTTTCCAGTCCCCATAATTCAATTTAAGGTAATTTTCCACATCATAAGGGATTCTAAACTCAAGGCCGTAATAATTTAAATAATTCTGTTTTAAAATATATTCTTTAGGAATCTCTAATGAATAAATAATTGGTTTCATATTATCCACTGAGAGGGAACTAAAAAAATTATAAATAAATTTACGAAAATTTTTAGGAATAAAAGAAATTATTTTGATTAAATTAATCTTCAAAGAAAAAATTTTTCTAATTGAAAAATAATCTCCATAATATTCTATACTTGAAAATTTATGCAACCATCTAAAAGGTTCTTTTAATTTAGACCCGTCACTTCTTTCTCTAAATTTGAAAATATTATTATCTCTTCTTTTTAATAAAATAAGATCTACTCCAATATCGCCTTTTATTATATTTATAACATCCCAAAAGAAAATTATTGTAAAACCTTTCTTGGAAAATTCTTTAGTAATTTTCTTTTTAATTTTTAATTTTCTTATAGAAGGTTCAAAAATTCCAAGGTCAATATCTTTTTCATCCCCTGGAAGAATATCTCCATTTCTAACTGCTCCTAAAAGAGTTCCATCTTCAAGCCAAATAGGAATTTTATTTTTTTCAAAAATTTCTCCAACATCTCTAAGAATTTGATAATATTTAAAATTTTTTTTCATTTTTCAAGAACCCATTTTTTTGCTAAAAGATATTCCTCTTCACTATTCATATTAATCCAAAAATTATTTTTAACATCTAAATAATTAAGTTTAATATTTTTTAAATTCAATAAATCATCAAATATTTTCTCATATTTAAAAGAAAAGTCTCCCTTGCTAAAAAGTTCTTCCATATATGCATAAGTTTGTTCCATAAATTCTTTAGAAAATTTACAAATTCCAACAAATTCCCCAACAGAGTTATTAGAAGAAGAATAAATCCCTCTTCTAAATCCTTCAACATTTCCTCCCCTTCCAAAAATAAGTTCTTCTTTCGTATTCTTTTTAGAGGGATTAGAGTCAACCATAATCAAATTTTCTTTTTCAGAAAAAAGAAGATTTTTTAAGATACTTTTATCAAAAAAAGAGTCTGAATCAATAAGGATGACTTTACACTTATTTTTAATCCAAGATTTTCTAGTAAGAAATAAACTAAACCCATGTTCAGTTTTGTGCCAATTATCAGAATGTATGTAATCTATTTCAATTCTCTTATATTTATTTTCAAAAAATTCTTTAAATAAATGCCCATTATAACCTGTAACAAATGTAACTTTTCGAAAACCAAGATCATTTAAAATATCAAGATTATACTCAATTATTGATTTTCCAAATATCTCTAGAAATGCTTTAGGTTTATTTCTAGTCAAATGAGCCATTCTACTACTTTTCCCAGCAGCCGGAATAAGAACATGATATTCAGAATAATCCAAGTTATTTCCCATTAATTTTCCAAAATAATTAGTTTTATATAGATTGTTGTGGGCCTGAATTGTATAGGGTTCTATAAATCTTTATATACTGGATAAAAATAAAAAGGATATGTCATTAAAATATCTTACAAATCCCACTGAAAGAATACCTAAACTAAAGAGAATATTAGAAAAAAAAGGATTTTTAAAAGCAATTGAAGTCCATAATGGATTATCAGGATTAATAGTAAATGAATTAAAAATAGAAGAAGCTTCTAATTTTTTAGAATTTGATGCATTATGGGAATCAAGTTTAACGGATTCAGCTTCTAAAGGGCTTCCAGATGTAGAATTAGTAAGCATAGATTCTAGGTTATTCACAACAGAACAAATAGCAAGAGTAACAGATAAACCGATAATCTTTGATGGAGATACGGGTGGCGATATAAGTCAATTTGAATATTTAATTCCAAGACTAGAAAATATGGGGGTTTCAGCAATAATAATAGAGGATAAGGTGTTTCCTAAGAGAAATAGTTTGGATGGGGAATCCAACCAAATTTTAGAAGATCCAAAAAAATTTGCTGAAAAGATTAAAGCAGGAAAAGATATTCAAAAGTCTAGGGATTTTATGATTATAGCCAGATTAGAAAGTTTAATAGCCGGAAAAGATGTTGATGATGCTATAAAAAGAGCAGAAATATATCTAAATGCCGGAGCAGATGGGATAATGATTCATTCAAAAGATAAAACTCCCGAAAAAATTATAGATTTTGCAAAAAAATATCGAAAACTGCCCATCAATATAGGGTTCGGAAAACCATTAGTTTCAGTACCAACAACTTACAACAGAATTTATGATGATGAATTAAAAGAATTAGGCTTCAACATAGTAATACATGCAAATCATAATTTAAGAGCCTCATACAAAGCAATGGAGGAAGTATGCAAAGATATTTTATTAAATAATCGTTCCTCAGAAGCCGATAAATTATGTGTTCCTGTAAAAGATATTTTTGAAAAAGTAGGATACACAGTTTTAACTAAAAAAGATAAACTAAGAGAAAAACCAATTCCAATTATAATGCCTGCAGCAGGAAGAGATGATCTATCTTTAAAATTAAATATTGGGAAAATTCCAAAAATTTTGATAGATATAAAAGGAAAATCTTTATTAGAGAGACAAATAAAAAGATTAACTGAAATAGGTCTAAAAGATATAAATATTATTATAGGGGATAAATCGGAAATGTTTAATTTGCCCGGAGCAAACTATATAAAAAATGAAAATTGGGAAACCACTTTTGTAATGCATAGTTTAATGTTAGCAAAAGACAAAATGAAAGAAGGATTCATTTATATGAATCCAGATATGGTGCTAGAAAAAAAACTTATTACAGATCTAATAAACTCAGAAGGAGATATAGTGATGGTAGTCGACGGATCTTACAAATATCATCAACATGAAGTGGATAAAATCTTAGACTTAATAATCTCTAAAGAGATAAATTCAACAACAAATTTAAGAGAGATAAATAAAGAAGATAGAGAAGTACAAAAAATAGGAAAAAGGATCAATATCTTAGAAGCAACTCACGAAGCACTAAGTTTAGTTAAATTTTCAAAAAATGGAGCTAAGAATTTTATTGAAGTTTATGAAGATTGTTTAAAAAATGAAAAGAGAAATTTTCAAGAAGCAGAATCAATTAAAAAAGCAGATTTTACAGATATTTTGCAAGAAATGATTTATAGGGGATTCAAAATAAATTTTATAGAAACTCATAAAGGCTGGTTAGAATTACATAATAAAAAAGATTATGAAATAATAAAAGGTTATTTTAACAATTAATCAATTTTCTTATGGGGATTTCCAATCATATACTGTGGATCATTTAAATTCAATTTTCTTCTTGAAAAATAAGATTCTCTTTTATCACCTTCGCTAAGAGGATTATAAACTCCATAAAGAATTCTCCTAGTTTTATTAGAGTTATTTTTTTGAGAACGGTGTGGCAAT
>PSPM01000028.1 GCA_004195435.1 Candidatus Parvarchaeota archaeon
TTTTGCAAATTCTCTTCTTTCTCCCCTTTTGTAACTTTAAATCCACTTGGACCGCCGTTATGTATTCTTGCTAAATCCTTACAACTGAATGAATGTGCCTTTCTATCGGCATTTGCAGTTGCTGATTGCGCCCAATTTCCCCTCATTATTTTTTCAGAAAGTTTATATTTTTCATCACAACTTAACTTTTTCCCAGACAAATCAGTTAATTTTTTCCCTACTAAAGATTTATCCCATCTTGAAGCATACTCTATCGTATCTTTTTGTATTTGATAAGGTCCATGAGATTTTCCTTTATCTCCAATTGCTCCACACCCTCTATTTTGTTCAGCCCCAGATTCTACTTCTCTAATACATTTTGTTAAACAATCAATATTTTTACATGCAATATTTGGAGGTTTTCCTTTTGGCCCCCATAGATCCTTCTGAGCCGGGCCTAATCCTAGGTCAGAACTTTCTGAAATATAAGTAAATCCAACAACTAACACTAAAGCAACAATAAGAATTGCTTGTTTCATCTCTTTTTTCATATTGTCTTTTGGATTTCAGCTTATATAAATTTTATCTTGGGTAAGTTTTAAAAAGAGGTTTAATTTTTTAGATATACGGCCCCATAGTCTAGTGGTAAAACGATTCGTTTACACCGAATAGTCCGCAGTTCGATTCTGCGTGGGGCCATTCGATCAATTTTTGATAGTCTAAAGATTTAAAAATGAAGCAACTTCAAATTATAAAATGAGCTTATTTGATAACAAAGATCCTTTTGAAGAAATAGTTAGAGAACTTTTTAATGGGAACCAGAGACAAATTGATAGATCGCAAGATTTTATTCAAAGTGAGGAAGATGAGCGAAATATAGATTTTATTGAAGATAATGATTATTTATATCTCATTTTTGAACTTTTTGGATATAATGAAAAAGATGTAACTGTTAGTGTTAAAGGACAAGAACTTGAAATTATTGCGAAGAAAGATAATAGTGAGATAGAAAAAGTTCAAGATTACCTAACAAAAAAATTACTAAATGGAATTATTATTAAAAAAATTCTTCCAAAATTTGTTAACCCTAAAAATTTTAAACAAACCATGAAAAATGGAATCTTAGAGGTGATTTTTAGTAAAAATGAGTAAGAAACAAGAAATCAACAAACTTGAAGTCATGGAATCTTTACAAGAGGACATTGATAAAGGGATAGCTAGAATTCCATCACATGTAATGGATTCATTAAAATTAGTTTCAGGAGATATTATCGAAATTAAATCCAAAAATGCAACTGTTGTTAAAGTTATGCGTGCTTTAACTAAAGATAATAATAAAAGATTTATTTGTCTTGATGGGACAATTAGATCAAATATTGGTTCGTCAATTGGCGAGAAGATAGTAATTAATTTAGTAAAAATACAAGAAGCTAAATCTATAACTCTTGCACCAGTTCAAGAAGGAATTAGATTTAGTAATGATCCTACTGAATTTTTTCATACAAAACTAATGAACAAACCTCTTGTAGTAAAACAAAAAACAGTTATTGATATTTTTGGAACACGTTTAAATTATATTGTTTCAAAAGTTTCACCTAAAGGTTATGTTATTGTTACACCGTCAACTAAATTAATTGTAACAGATGAGGTTCATGAAGGGGATTTGAATGCTACTGGAATTTCATATGAAGACATTGGAGGATTAAGAAATGAAATTGAACTTGTAAGAGAAATGGTTGAACTTCCAATGAAGAATCCAGAGGTTTTTCAAAAATTGGGTGTTGGAGCACCAAAGGGGATACTATTAACCGGACCTCCTGGAACCGGTAAAACATTATTGGCTAAAGCCGTTGCAACAGAAACCGATGCTAATTTTTATTCTATTGCAGGACCTGAAATTATGAGCAAATATTATGGAGAGTCTGAAAAACATATAAGGGAGATCTTTGAAAAAGCTGAAAAAAATGCTCCTTCAATAGTTTTTATTGATGAAATTGATAGTATCGCGCCAAAACGATCTGAAGGAATAGATCAAACTGAGAAGAGGATAGTTGCCCAATTATTAACATTGATGGATGGTTTAAAATCAAGAGGGCAAGTAGTAGTTATGGCTGCAACAAATATGCCAGAAGATATAGATATTGCATTAAGACGCCCAGGCAGATTTGATAGAGAACTTAAAATTAATCCTCCAGATGAAATTGGAAGGAAAGAAATATTACAGATTCATACTCGTGGAATGCCATTAGATAAGGATGTCAAATTTGATGAAATTGCTATAAAAACTATGGGATATACTGGTGCAGATATTGAAATATTAAGTAAAGAGGCCGCACTAAAAGCCTTAAAACCTCATTTTTCCAAATTAAAAAACTTACAAGAAAAAGTTCCTATAGAGATTTTAGACAAAATAAAAGTGACCCGTAATAATTTTTTAGATGCTTTAAGAATGGTTGAACCTAGTGCAATGAGAGAAGTATTATTTACTAAACCAAATGTTAAATGGATTGATATAGGGGGTCTTAATGATGCAAAAGAAAAACTAAAAGAACTTGTTGAACTACCTTTAATACGTCCAGATCTTTTCATCTTAGCTGGAATTAAACCGTCTAAAGGAGTACTATTAACAGGACCTCCTGGAACCGGTAAAACATTATTGGCTAAAGCCGTTGCAACAGAAACTAATGCTAATTTTATTTCAGTGAAGGGTCCTGAATTAATAAGTAAATGGGTTGGAGAATCTGAAAAACACGTAAGAGAGATCTTTAAAAAAGCAAGACAAGTCAGTCCATCAATAATATTTTTTGATGAATTTGATAGTATCTCTAAAATGAGGGGCGTCAGCATGTCCGATACAACTGAAAAAGTAGTTAATCAATTATTAACAGAACTTGATGGTATTGAAGAATTAGAAAAAGTTATTGTCTTAGCTGCAACTAACCGAAAAGATCTAATTGATTCAGCATTAATCAGGCCTGGGCGTATTGATTCTATCATCGAGCTAAAGATTCCTGATAAAGAATCTAGGGAAGAAATATTTAAAGTTCACACAAAAAAGATGCCTTTAGATAAAAACATAAAAATTATAGATTATGCTAAAAAAACTGAATCTTGGACTGGAGCAGACATTGAATCAATGTGTAGGAATGCTGGAATTAATGCTATAAAAAGATATTATAAATCAAAAGAAAAAGAAAAATTAATAATTAAAATAGAAGACTTTGAATATGCATTTAATGATGTATCTAAGAATATTATGCCTTCAACTAATGATATGAATCTTGATTTTAAAAACACTAGCAAATTAATGAAGGGTATGTCAAATAAGGCCTCTAGTAAAAATGAACCTTCTAAAATGATTAATAAAAAGTCATTGAAATCCTAATGTGACAAAAGGGAAGGTTTTTATTCTAGTCGTTTACACCGAATAGTCTGCAGTTCGATTCTGTGTGGGGCCATATTTTAATATAATCTCTAGATGATAAGAATATTTAAAATCAAAAGAAAGATAAAATAGATTATGAACATTATTAATTCTGATATAAAACTTGATTTTGAGGATGTCCTTATTTGTCCAAAACGTTCTACTCTAAACTCTCGTTCTGAAGTTGATCTTGAGAAGGAATTTAAATTTAAATGGCATGATAAAAAATGGAAGGGAATTCCCATAATGGCCTCTAATATGGATGCTACTGGAACATTTGAAATGGCCAAATCATTTTCAAAATATAACATGTTAGTTGCTATTCACAAACATTACTCTATTGAAGATTGGGAAAAAAATCACGAATTTGTTAGATCGGAAAGGGGTGCAAATACAATTTGTGTTACTACGGGAATTCAAGATTTAGATTTTGAAAAATTACTAAAAATAATGCAAATTTATCCAAATTTAAAATGGATTTGTATTGATGTTGCAAATGGATACACTTCTCGTTTTGAAGAATTTGTAAAAAAAATTCGCAAGATATTTCCGGACAAGATTCTAATAGCTGGAAATGTGGTCACTAGAGAAATGACCGAACAACTTTTACTTTCTGGTGCAGATATTGTTAAAATTGGAATTGGGAATGGCTCAGTTTGCACAACACGTAAAATGACTGGAGTAGGTTATCCTCAATTAAGTGCTATAATGGAATGCGCCGATGCGGCCCATGGACTTAATGGACATATTTTATGTGATGGTGGTTGTCAATTTGCAGGCGATATTGCTAAAGCATTTGGAGCTGGTGCTGATTTTATAATGTTAGGCGGAATGTTTGCTGGACATGATGAATCTGCTGGAGAAATTAAAGAAAAACACTTCAAAACAGGTGAAATAAATGATTATGGTAAAGAAATAATTAAAACAAAAAAATTTAAATTATTTTATGGTATGTCTTCGGAAACAGCTATGCACAAATATAAAGGTGGTATCGAGAAGTACAGAGCAAGCGAAGGGAAAACAACTCTTATTCCATATAAGGGGTTGGTTGAAAATACAATCTTAGAAATTCTTGGTGGGTTACGATCTGCATGTACATATGCTGGATCTAAAAAACTTAAAGATTTTCCTAAATGTACAACTTTTATCCGTGTTTCAAAACAACATAATGATATGTGGAATTAAATTAACTAGCTAATCCCCTCAAAGAATAACCAACTAGGTAGGCTAAGAATGCTGCAATACCACCAATTGCTAAACTTTCTATTGAATATTTAAATTTATTTTTCTCTAGAATGCTTCCTTTAACAAATCCAACTGTCATTAGGGCAGTTCCTGTTAAAATAATGGAAATTAGAAATTTTCTTTCCTCTATCCAAGGGATAAAGAAGGCTAAAATAAAAGAAAGCAACGGAATTAATCCAATTAAAATAAATGAGATAAATGTGGCAATTCCGGTTTTTATTGGTTTTTTTGAATAGTTATTTGTTTTTGTTAATTCAGATTCAGATTTTGTTGAAAAATAGTTGGCGACTGCCATGGAAAATCCGTCAGCTATTAGATTTGCAAATCCCATTATTAAAATAATAGCTGAACTTAAAGAAGCCCCGACTGCTCCATAAACAAATTCTGGAAGATATTTCTTCTGAATCGTTTGTTTAATCATCTTTTTTACTTATGAAAGCAATTTTATAAATGTTGACAAGTAAGTTTTATATACTAGAAAATATACTTTTTTTTATGGTTAATAATTCTGGGAAAACAAATCTTAATGATCAAATTAAATCATCTGAGATTCCTGAAGAGCCACTTTCTAAAGAGGAATCTTTGAAAAAATTTCAAGATATGAAGAAAGAACTTGATAATTTTAAAAATAAGATCTTGAAAAAATTTCCTTTTATTCAGTCTATTAGTTTATTGCCTTCACAAGCTTTTAAGATTTTTGAGGAAGAGGAAGGAGTTCCTCCAGAGGAAGCCAAAAATAAACCCTTGCATTTAATGATGATTGTGCCTGAAGAAGAATTTAAGAATATTTCTAAGAAAATAAAGCCAGAAGTTATCAAAATCTCTTTAGAAAGTAAGCATAAATTATGGGTCCACATTAAAACTCCGATTGATGTTTGGAACTATGGAATGGATAGTAAATTTGAGTTTCTTGATGCTATCGGGAATAGTATTCCGGTTCACGATGAAGGAATTCTTGGATCTATCAGAGTTAGCGTAATTCACAAAACTTTGGTTCTTAGAAAATTTGAAAAATATGTTGCTAGCTATTGTGTTGGAGGGAGCCTTGTTAGAGGAACAGCAGATGAAACAAGTGATGTGGATACCTTTATTGTGATTGATGACACTGATGTAAAAAGGATGCCTAGATTGCAATTGCTAGATAGGCTTAGAGGGATGATTCATGATTATATAAGGGAAGCTACGGCTATCGCAGGTGTAAAAAATATTTTGAATGTTCAAGTTTATTTGCTTACTGATTTTTGGGATAAAGTTAAAGATTCAGAACCTGTAATGTTTACTTTTATTAGGGATGGAGTTCCATTATTTGATCGTGGAACTTTCTTACCTTGGAAATTATTA
>PSPM01000029.1 GCA_004195435.1 Candidatus Parvarchaeota archaeon
CTTACCTTGGAAATTATTATTGCAAATGGGAAAAATTAAACCTAGCCCAGAAGCTATTGATAAATATATGAAATTTAGTGAACAAAGTGATGAACTAGTGAAAAAAAGAATGATGGACGCTATGCAAGATATCTATTGGGGGATTGTGACCCCTACTCAAGCTTTGATGATGCTTTCTGGACAAGGACCTCCAGCTCCTAAAACTATTGTGCAAGATGCTAAAAAATTATTTGTTCAAGAGCAAAAAATAATGAGTTTAAAAGATTTGAAAGTTTTGGAAAAAGCTGTTAAATATTACAAAGATTATGAACACGGAAAACTAAAGAGCATTCCAGGGAAAGAAATTGATCTTTTATTAAAAGAAGCTGCCGAATATGATAAAAAAATGAAAAGCCTTCGAAACAAACGTTACTGAAGAAGTTTTTGGTTTGCTAAAAAATATATTTGGAAATAAGGCTCGCTCTGTTTTAATTAAGGAGTTTGATAAAAAATTGGTAAAAACTGGGAAGATGCAAAAGAGATTTCTTCCTGTTTTAAAAAAAGTTGATTCAATTAAGCAAAAAATAAAATCTAAGAAATTAAGTCAAACTGAAATGGATCTTGTAAGAAGAGAAGCTGGAGAACTTATTAGAGAATTAGTTGATTATTCACAAAGAAAAGAATTGGCATCTGTTGAAAAAGGAGTTATCTTTGTACAAGGTAAAGATCGGAAAGGAGAAGTTGTTTTAACTGATATAGCTAGTTTTTTTGTTGAAGGTGGAAAGTTTAGGAAATTTACTGGTAAAGGTCTTGTTGATTCTAATTCCGGGGAATTTGAAGATGCAATGAAAAAAACAGAGGATAGAACTAAAGTTAGTTTTGATTCTAACGTTTTGGATATTTTAAAGAAAGAAATTGGTGAATTTAGTTTAACTATTTGAAATAAGGTGCATTGTTAAGTTTATTAAGCGAAAATGGTATAATTTTTCCTTAATAAATTGCTAAGAAAACTGTGTATCCAACAAAAATAAGATACATGAAGAGCAATATTCCTGCTTGTTTTTTATCTAAGGTATGATCATCTGCGAAAAAGTAAAGTAAAATTATTGTTGAACCTAGCAATCCCAAAATAATTTCTAGATTTGAAAAGGTGATGCTCACTGCCCCTTTATAGAGTACATAAATAAGAAGGGGTAATCCTATTCCTACAAGAATATCGAAAACATTTGAACCGAAAACATTTGAAGTCGCGTCATCTATATCTCCTTTTTTTGCATTCGCTATAGATATAACAGTATCTGGTATTGATGTGGCTGCAGCAATTATGGTAAAGGCTATTATTATTGGTGATATTTCTAAAATATTTGCCAATTCTATTGCTGAATCAGTAAGAAAAAATGTAAAAATTCCTATAATGCCTATTAGGAAAAGGAAAATTGAAAGTTCTTTTGCTAATTTAATTTCGCCCATTTTCTTTGGGCTATTCTTTTTTTTATGGACTTTTGTATGGCTAATTATATCTTTGAGATATAGAAGATAAATAAATAATAGAAATAAAGCTATGAATAATCCCCATGTTTTAAAATACAATAATAAAACTATTAATATAAAAACTGAAATCATATAATATAGTGCATCTCTGCTGATAACTTTTTTAGAAACTTTAAATGCGACAGGTGCAACAAAAACACAAATTCCTGGAATGACTAGCAAATTAAATAATGCTGAACCGGCTATAGTCCCAATCCCTACTTCAAATTGTTTGAAAATAATCACGGAATAGAGTGCCACAAGTAACTCTGGAAGGGAACTTGCAATAGCATCAAAAGTTGCTCCCTTAACATCGCGAGGTAAATTAAAATAATCGCCGATTTTAGAAGAACTCTCTGCAAATTTATTTCCTGCAAGGTAGATTGCAAAACTAGAAACCAATATAATTCCTAATGCTATTAATAACCCCATGTTGAAATTAAAATATGTAGAAGTTTAAAAGGTTAATGTTGCAATGCAGAAATAAGGTGCATTGTTGCATAAGCGGGAGTTATCTTGACTAAAAAATTATTTCTTCTTAGGTTTATTCCACCTAGCAGTTTTACATTTAGGACAGATAAGAGGTCTTTCATCTCCTCTTTTCATCCAAATGTGTCCGCATTTTTCACACCTATAGACTTCTTCGTTTCCAAATACTTTCTGGATTGCCATGATTATTAGAAAGAACTGAGATATATAAAGTTTACTATTTAGGTTAACCTAATAACCGAAATGTTTATATAGTAGTATTACCTATTAAGTATACCTAATAAGTAAATATAAGGGACTCCGAGGAGCCCCAATTTCACCCGTCGTCAAACAAATGAAATCAAAACATATAATTCAAGAGAAGTATAAAAATGTTACTTGTCCTAGTTGCAATTTTAAAAAATTAAAGAAAGATGGAAAAAGAAAAACAAAACATAGAGGAGAAATACAACGATACAAATGTAAGAATTGCAAACTAAGATTTGTTCTTGATGAGGGGTTTTATAGAATGAGGAATCACGAAAAGAAAATAACTCTTTGTATGGATTTATATTACAATGGAATGTCTTTTAGAAAAATCCAAGAGCATCTAAAGACGTTCTATCCAAAGAATTGTCATTATTCAACTGCTTATCGTTGGATTGTAAAATACTCAATGATGATAAGCAACTTAACAAATAATTTACAAGTTAAGTCTGGAATTGAGTTGCAAAGTGATGAAATGGAATATCACAGAAGAATAAGCAAATACGAGAAAGGAAGAGAACAAAATTGGTTTGTTGATGTAATGGATACAACAACAAGATTTATTGTAAGTTCTGGTTATATGAGAAGTAGAACAATAGACAGCATGGTTAAAGTTTTGAAAAGAGGAAAGTTTGCTACACAAGAACAAGTTAAAATTGTTACGACAGACGGATTAAGAGGTTATCCAAGAATGTTAAAAAAGAGTTTTGGATTAAAAACTCATTGGAATCACAAAAGCCCAATAATTCATAATGTTGTTATTGCTTCAGAAAGAGGTTTCAATCATTATATTGAGAGATTACACAATAGTATTAGAGAAAGAACAAAAGTTATGAGGGGTTTTCACGGTTGTATGGAGTCTGCGTCTGCAATCATGAAAGGTTATGAGATTTACTACAATTTCATAAGAAAACATCAGGGAATAGGTTGTTGTCCTTATGAATTAGCTATTCCTAATTTGGAGTTAGGAAAGAATAGATGGCTGGATTTGATAAAGCTGAGTAAGGTCTAAAACGAAAAGAGTTTTAAATACTATCTTTTTAGTATTAATATTATGAAAAAAAAACAATTAACTATTATTTTGATTCTAATTGCTGTTGGGATCCTTGTTATTTATAGTTTTCAATCTAGCAATATCAAAGAAAGCAGTGAAAACACAATATCACCCTATGTTGGTCAAGAGACAAGAGGAATAAAATCACTTTCACAACAAGATGTCGAAGGGTTACTTATTGGAACGGGAACTCCGTTTGGAGGCATGGCTAAACTTGCTGAATTAAATGGCTATCCGGGTCCGAGACATGTTTTAGATTTAGCAGATGAATTAGAGTTAACCAACAGTCAAGAAAATCAGATTGAATTAGTTTATAACGAAATGAATTCTGAAGCGATTATATTAGGGGGGGAAATTATTTCTACTGAGCAAGAATTAGATAATAGTTTTGATGGTGACTCTATTACAAGTGATTACCTTGAAGACAAAATTGATGAAAGTGCCAAGATATATGGAGAACTCCGAAATGTTCATTTACAAGCACACTTAAAAATGATAGATATTCTAACTTATGAACAAGTTCAAAAATACAACAAACTAAGAGGATATAGTTCTAATGAAGATCCTTGTGAAAATGTTCCTGAAGGACACGACCCCATAATGTGGAGAATGCACAATAATTGTGAGTAACTAATAATTTTAGTGATTGCCCCTCATAGAGTATCGTTTAGCTCCCTTTAACGCAACAATGCAGAAATAAGGCAATCTTTAAAAAGCCGAATTTTCTAGAAGAAATAATATGAAAGGTATAGTAGTTCAATTCAGAAGGGGGAGAAAAAGAATACATGAAAGGCATTATTTACTAGATGTAGGCTTGACAAACAAAGAAGAAGCTAAGAAATTGGCTGGAAAGGTTGTTGTTTGGAAAAGCTCTGGAGGAAAAGAAATCAAAGGAGTTATATCTGATTCTCATGGTAATAAAGGACTACTTAGGGCCATTTTTGAAAAAGGATTACCTGGACAAGCTATAACGACCGAAATTAATATTGAAGATTCCGATAAAAAAAAGGAAATCAAGAAATAATGGCACTTAGAAAAGCAGCAGCATATACTAAGAAAAAAGCTAGGCCCTATACTAGAAAATCTAAAAATAGATCTAAATCTTATATTAAAGTAATTCCTCAAAATAAAATTGTTAAATATAATCTTGGGAACATTCAAGCTTATAATGATGGAAAGTTCAAATATCTAGTAAGTTTTGTTGCTGATGAGAAGGCTCAAATAAGGGATAATGCTCTTGAGTCCGGAAGGCTTGTTTTAAATAAAAATCTTGAAAAAAAAGTTCCTAAGCAATTTTATATCGAAATTAAAGTTTATCCACACCATATATTGAGAAACAATAAAACCGCTGCAGGTGCTGGAGCTGATAGACTTTCTAGTGGAATGAAACATTCCTTTGGAGTTGTTGAAGGACGGGCAGCTATGGTAAATCCTGGGAAGGAAATCTTTTTTGTTGCTTGTGAAACAGAACAAGTAGCTAGAATTGCTAGAGACGTTATGAGAATTTTAAAGTCTAAAATGCCTTGCAAAAGCAAAATTGTTATGAATTTAAATAAGAAATAAATTTATAATTGTCTTTTTCTTAGTAAGTTTATGAAAATAAGAGGTTGGATTAGAAAATTATATATTGCAGGGGTTATTTCTAGAGGTCCTGCTCCTACTTTGCCTTTTATCTTATCTTTTTTAATTCTGTTCTTTGCTTACATTCTACCAGTAGGTTTTGATTTTTGGGAAAAAGGTTTGTTCTGGCTAAGTTTGTTTAGTTTCATTTTCGGTCTTTTACATTGGTTTGTTGTTTGTGAACTAAGAAAGAGCGGCATAAAATGAAAATAAAAAAAGCTACTTTAAAAGATCTTAAAAAGATCTATGAAATAATTGAAAAAAGTGAAATTGATGAATATAAATTAGAATTTTCTAAAAAAAGTTATAGATCAATAGCTAAAGAGTTGGAGAAAAAGAAAAGGAAGAATCTTACAGAATTGAAAAAGGAACTTTCGGATAAAAATAGAATATTTTTATGGAAAATTTGGAGGGCTTAGTAGACTGCATATAAAAAAGGATTTTAGAAGATTAGGTATTGCGAAAAAATTAACTGAGGAGAGAATTGCATATTTGGAAAAAAAGAATGTTAAAGAAATTGAAACTTTTATCTTTGATAAAAACAATCCCTCCTTGAAGTTACATAAAAGACATGGTTTCAAAAAAGACTATGCTATAGCTAGATTTGTTAAGAAAATTTAATTATCTTTTTCTTTTCTTCTTTTAAAAATATAATCCCTTATATTCTGCATAAAATTCTTAATTTTACATTCATCTTTCATGAATTCTTCAGGCAAATATCTAATTTCTTCTGGGTCTTCATAAGGAGACTCATGAACATAATAATTTGTGAATCTTTCTAAAAAAGTTCCTGGAAGCTTTTTTGAATTTGATAAATTTTCTAGATTTATTTCCTCTTTTTCATAGAATATTTTC
>PSPM01000030.1 GCA_004195435.1 Candidatus Parvarchaeota archaeon
AAAGGGAAATTTGTTAGATGTTCGTGGACTTACAAAAGGAAAAGGACTTTCTGGACCTGTAAAAAGATTTGGTATAACTCTTAAATCTCATAAATCAGAGAAAGGAAGGAGAAATCCTGGAAGTATAGGTCCTTGGCACCCTGCACATGTAAATTTTAGAGTTCCTATGTCTGGACAGTTAGGCATGTTTACAAGAGTCCATTATAATTTAAAAGTTTTAGATTCTGGAAATATTTCTGAAAAATCTTTTAAAGATTTTAATTTTAGGAAATATGGAAAATTAACTGGAAATTATATAATCCTTGAAGGGAGTGTTCAAGGACCTTCAAGAAGACAAATATTAGTTACTGCCCCTATAAGGCCTAGTAAAAAACAAATTAAAAAGGATCATGAATTTTTGGAGATGTTAAAATGAAATCTATTTTATATGATATTAAAGGTAAAAAAAAGTCAGAAATTAAATTACCAGGAGTATTTAGTTCTAAGATTAGAGAAGATATAGTTAGGAAATATCTAGAAACTGAGCGAATTATCCAACCTTATTCTAATTCTCCCATGGCTGGTAAAAAACATTCTGCATCTGGAACTATAAGTCACAAAAGACATGATTGGAAAGGACATTATGGGAAAGGTATCTCTAGAATTCCTAGAAAAACCATGTGGAGACGGGGAACACAATTTATGTGGATAGGTGCAGAAATATCTTCTACAAGAGGGGGTAGAAGAGCTCATCCACCGAAAGGTATTGGGAAAGAAAAGAAAATTAATAAAAAAGAAATTTTAATTGCTATGAATTCCTCTTTTGCTTCTACTGCTGATAAAAATCATATTTTAAACAGATATTCTAGTTTAGAAAAAATAAATCTTCCAGTTCCTTTCATTATCGAATCAAAATTAGAAAAAATGAAAGTTAAAGATATTTTAACTTCTTTGAAAAATATTCTTGGAGATCTTTATCCACTGGTTTTAAAAAAGAAAAGTGTTAGAGCTGGTAAAGGTAAACTCAGAGGTAGAAAATATAAATCTAATGCTGGTTTTTTAATCGTTACTGGAAAAGATGAAAAATTAAAGATTAGCGGTTTAGATATTAGATCATTTGATGAAATTTCAATTTCAGATTTATATCCTTTAGGTAGATTTGCAATTTATACTGAAAAGGCTATTTTAGAAATGGGGGGCGAAAAAAATGCTTCTTAAGCCAGTCACTACTGAAAAAGCTGTTAAACTGATTGATATTGACAATACTTTAACTTTTGAGGTTGAAAGACAATCTAAAAAGAATGAAATAAAATTAGAAGTTGAGAAAATTTTTGAAATTAAAGTTGAGAAAATTAGAACATTAATTAGGAGCAATAAAAAAATCGCTTATATAAAATTTAGAAAGGAGAATCCTGCAATAGATTTGGCAACTAAATTGGGAATGATATAATGGGTAAAAGAATAATTCAACAAGCTAGAGGGAAAGGAAGTTTTACTTATAGAGTGAGAAGAAAAGCTTTTAATAAGAAAGTAGGATATCCTTCTGGATCTGGAGAAGCAGAATTATTAAAACTGATTCATTCTGCAGCTCATAGTGCCCCTATAGCAAAATTTAAACTAGAAAAGGAAATTTTCTTTAATGTTGCATTTGAAGGGGCTTTTGAGGGGCAAAGAATAGCTATTGGAGAAGGAAATTCTGATACTGGCAATATTATCTTGTTGAAAGACATCTCCCCTTCCACAAAAATATTTAATATTGAAAGAAATCCAGGAGATGGTGGAAAAATGATTAGGTCTGCTGGATCAAAAGCAGTTCTTCATAAAAAATTAGAGCATAATAAAATTGAAATTTTAATGCCTAATAAAAAAATAGTAAAATTAAATGGAAATTGTAGAGCCTCTATTGGCATTATTGCAGGAGATGGTAGAAAAAAGAAGCCCATGTTAAAAGCTGGAAGAATGTTTCATAAAATGAAATCTCGCGGAAAACTTTGGCCTAGAACTTCTGCAGTTTGTATGAATGCTATAGATCATCCTTTTGGTTCTGGAAGAGGTAAAAGAATTAAATCTAAAACTGCTAAAAGAAATTCTCCTCCTGGAAGGAAAGTTGGACATTTAAGCCCTAGAAGAACGGGAAAAAAGAAATAATGGTAGAAGAAATAAGAAAAAAAATTAAAACTTTCAGGGGAAAAGAACTTGAATTTTTGAAAGGTCTTGAAATTAGAGAAGTCTCTGAATATCTGCCCTCTAGAAGTAGAAGAACTCTTCTAAGAAATTTTGAAGAAATTGATAAATTTGTTAAGTCTTGTGAAGCTAAATCTAAAAAAAATTCTAAGATAAGAACTCATCTTAGGGATATGATCATAGTTCCTAGATTAGTTGGCATGACTATTGAAGTCCATAACGGGAGGGCTTTTCAACATGTTCAAATAATTATGGAAATGATTGGTCATAGATTAGGTGAATTTGCTATGACTAGAGTTAGAGCCAAACATACCTCTGCTGGATTTGGAGCAACTAAAGGATCTAGGGCGAAGAAGAAATAAAATGGAAGAAAAGAAAATGGAAGAAAAGAAAATGGAAGAAAAGAAAGAAAAACATAAAGATAATTCTAAAGAAAAATTAATTCCAAAGAATGAATTGAAAGAGAATAAGGGTAATGAAAAAGATTTAAAATCCGATAAAAAAAATGAGGTTAAAAATAAAGAAGAAGCAAAACAAACTAAAAATCTTGATAAAAATAAACTTGATTCTAAAAAAATTAAGAAAATAATAACTAAGAAAGAAGAAGCTATAGCTAAGTCTAATAATTTACCTATTTCTAAAAAACATGCAACTTATATTTGTAATTTTATTAAAGGGAAAAAGATCGATGAAAGTATTTTTCAGCTTAATGAGGTTCTTAAATTTAAGAGAGCAATTCCTTTTAAAGGGGAAATTCCCCATAGAAAGGGAAAGGGAATTATGTCTGGAAGATATCCTATAAAAGCTGTTCAAAATATGATTAATATATTAAAAGCTTTGAAAGGAAATGTAATAGTTAATGGAATGGATTTAGAAAAAATTAGAATATATATTGCTACTTCTAGTTGGAGTTCAAGACCTCTTAGAAGAGGAAATAGGAAATCTAAAAGAACTAACGTAATTTTAAAAGCTAAAGAATTTCCGGAGGTTAAAAAATAATGGAAGAAAGAAAATTTGTGAAATTTAAAGAAGAAGAATTAGGAATTAAAGAATATATCAAAGAAAATCTTGGAAAGGGAAAAATAAGTGAAATTAAGATAGAATATACTCCTGTGGGGGAAAAATTAATTGTTTCCACAAATAAACCTGGAATTGTTATTGGAAGAAAAGGTTCTAAAATAAATGAATTAACTGAAGTTTTGAAAAAAAGATTCAAATTAGATAATCCTCACATAGAAATCAATGAAATTATAGACATATATTTAGATGCTCAATTAGTTGCAGACACTATTGCAATTAATCTGGAAAGACGTGGATCCATGAAATTTAAACTGATTGCTTATAGAATGTTGAAAGATATAATGAATGCTGGAGCTCTTGGAACTGAATTAGTGTTGTCCGGTAAACTTCCAAGCGATAGAGCAAGAACGTGGAGATTTACTCAAGGTTATTTAAAAAAAACTGGACACCCGTCTAAACAAGTAAAGAAAGCTATGTCTCAAGAGAAAACGATTTCTGGAGTTGTAGGAATAAAAGTGAGTATTCTTACACCTGATGCGATATTAGAAGATAGAATTGATATTAATGATAAATTTAAACAAAAAATAAAAGAAAATTTATTGGAAATTGAAAAGCAAACTTCTAATTTAACAAAAAAAGTTAATAAAAAGAAAAAAGGAGTTGAGAAATAATGGCAGTTTTAAAGAATAAAGAAATTATTAAGATGGATGAGAAAACAAGGACCTCTAAATTAAAGGATCTAAAAATGGAACTTATTAAGGCAAATGTTAGTGCTAATAAGACAAATTCCAAAACCAAAGAGATTAAAAGGGCTATTGCGCGAATATTGACATTCAATAAATCCGAAAAAACTCGGAAGTTGAAAGAGAAATAACTATGGAGATAGATCCAATAACAGAGCAAAAAATAAAGGTTTCCACTGTTAAAAGAAGATATGGGAAGGTAATTACCTTAGTATCTGGTTTTGACAAGGGTGTAGACATAAAGTCTACCGCTAAATCTTTAAAAGCTGTGCTGGCTTGCGGAGGTACTGTCAAAGATGGAGTAATTGAACTTCAAGGAAACCATAAAAAACAGGTAAGGCCTGTTTTAATTAAAATTGGTTTTAAAGATGATTCAATAAAAGATTAGAGCGTGATTGTCCGAAAAAATGAAAATGAAAGAAAAGAAGAAAGAGAAAAAAGTAATGAAATCCCTAGTTAGTACTAGAGGTAGAATCTTTCAAGGAGAAGTTATTAAAAAATTTGAAAATCGTGTAGTTATTGAGTTTACTAGAACGATTTATATTCCTAAATATGAAAGATTTTCTAAAAAGAAAACTAAACTTCATGCTAGAATTCCAGAAGATTTGAAAGTTGAAGTTGGAGATTATGTTAAAATTAGAGAATGTAGGCCATTGAGTAAGATTGTTAATTTTATGGTTATTGAAACTATTGGGGGAATTGAAAAATGAAAGCTATAGGTGCTAGAGCTACGAGGAGCCTAAATATCGGAAGTAAAATAATTGCTAGTGATAATAGTGGAGCAAGAATTGTTAAAATCGTGGGTGTTAAAAGGGGTAAGGCATCTAAAGGAACTCAACAATATGCTAAAATTGGAGATCATGTTAAAGTTTCTGTTAGGCTTGGAAAACCTGAAATGAAAGGTGAAGTTTTTGATGCCATTGTTATAAGGCAAAAGAAGCCTTATCGAAGAAAAACAGGTGAAAGAGTTATGTTTGAGGATAATGCTGTTGCTCTTTTAAAGGATGATAAAGGAAATCCTAAAGGGACTCAAATTAAAGGGGCTGTAGCTAGAGAGGTATCTGAAAGGTGGAAAGCAGTTGGAAAAATTGCCCAATATATATTATGAAACAAAAATTTTCTACTTCATGGATATCTAGCATTCAAGTTAGAAAACAAAGAAAATACAGATATAATGCTCCTTTGCATTTGAGACATAAATTTTTGAGTGCTAATTTATCGAAAGAATTAAGGGCAAAATATAGCAAAAGAAATGTTCCTTTGAGAAAAGATGATGAAGTTCTTGTAATGAGGGGTAAATTTAGCAAGAAAAAAGGAAAAATACTTTTAGTTAATCTTAAAACATCTAAGGTTAAAATAGTAGGATTAACTAGAAAAAAGGTTGATGGTACTGAAATTAACGTACCATTTGACCCTAGCAACTTACAGATAATTGATCTAAATTTAGATGATAAAAAAAGACTGAAAGATATAAAAAGGGAAGAAAAGAAAATAGAGGAAAGGAAGGAAGAGGTTAGGAAAGAATTGGAGAAGAAAAATGTATCTGTCAAGAGCGAAAGCAAGTAGGAAGCTACCACTTCCAAGAAAGGGAACAAAATATTTAGCTAGAGCTTCTAGCCATCTTAATTCTGGAGTGCCGGTTGTTATAGCTATAAGGGATATGTTGAAACTTGCGAAAACTTCTAAAGAGGTTAAAAAAATGATTAATGAAAGAATGATAAAAATTAATGGTAAGGAAGTTAAAGATTTAAAAGAAAGTATAAAATTATTTAATTTGTTAACAATTGGGGAAACTTATAAATTGATTCTTTCGAATTTTAAAAAATTTGATTTTGAAAAAGTTGAAGATAAATCTAGAATTGCTAAAGTAATTAATAAAAAAATATTGGGAAAGAAAAAAATTCAATTAAATCTTCATGATGGAACTAATATCTTAACTGATAAACTTGTAAAAATTAATGATAGTATTGAACTTGATTTAAAAAATAAATTAATTAAAATTATTAAAATGGAAAAAGGAAACGAATTATTTATTTTTTCTGGGAAAAATGCTGGGAAAACAGGTAAACTTTTAGAAATTGATAAAAATAAAATTAAAATTGAAGTGGAGGGAAAAATTTTGGCTCTTGGAAAAAGCCTTTTAATTGTAAAATGAATTTGATGAGAGAACCTAAGGTTAAGAAACTAATTCTTAGTGCTGGAGCTACTGGTACAAATTTAGATAAATCTGTAAAATTATTTAAAATATTGACTGGAATGAATCCTCAGATTATTAAGGCTGGCCCTAAACAAAGAATTCCTAGTTTTGGAGTTAGACCTGGATTACCTCTTGGTACAAGAGTTACAATTAGAGGCAAAAAATCTATAGCTTTATTGAAAAAACTTTTAGGAGCTGTTGATAATTCATTAAATAAAAAGAAAGTTAGTGAAAATCATTTATCTTTTGGAATAAAGGAATATGTGGACATCCCAGGTATAGAATATGATCGGGAAATTGGAATTAGAGGTTTTAATGTTACTGTTAACTTCGAAAGAGCTGGAAAAAGAGTTAAAATTAGAAAAGTTAAATCTGGTAAACTTCCTAAAAAACAACATATCTCTAAAGAAGAAATAATCACTAAAATGGAGGAAAATTTTAAAACAGAATTCAGATGACAGCAAGCCATTGGAAAAAAGTTATGAAGCAAATAGAGCATAAACCTGCTAAATTGAACAAGTTCTTAAAGCATAATAAGCCAAAAGAAAGAACTTCTGGTAAAGCTAAGAGAAGATGTAAAAGAACTGGACAATTTGGAGGCCATATAAAAAAATATGAAATAAATATGTGCAGACAAGCTTTTAGAGAGGTTGCTGAAGAAATGGGTTTTGAAAAATATAGTTAAAATGAGTCAAGATATAGTTGCTGATGCATTAAATCAAATAATGAATGCCAAAAAAGCTGGCAAAGATAGTGTGAAATTAAAAAGACATTCAAAATTTTTACTGTCATTGCTTGCATTAGGTAAACTTAAAGGATATATTAGTGATTATTCGCTGAAAGAAAAAAATTTGAAAATTAAATTTTCAAATTTAAATTTCTGCAAGGCTGTTAAACCAAGATATGTTGTGAAAATTTTGAATATGGATAAATATGTTAAGAGATATTTGCCTGCGAGAGATATTGGAGCTCTTATAATTACTACAAATCAGGGACTGATGACTCATCAAACTGCTTTAGATAAAAACTTGGGAGGTAGCTTAATAGCTTATTTTTACTAATGAGAAAGAAAATTTCTTTTGAAATAGAGATCCCTGAAGGGGTTTCTTGTGAATATCTTGATGATGTACTTGAATGTTCAAAAGGTGAAGCTAAAGTTAATAGAAAAATTTTTATTCCAAAAACTGAATTAAAAATTGAAGAATCTAAGATCATTCTTTTTTGTGAAAAAGCCAATAGAAAAAATATTGCTATAATGAAAACTAATCTTTCACATATTAAGAATATTTTTAAAGGATTGGAAGAAAAATTTATTTATGAACTGGAAATTTGTAATGTTCATTTTCCAATGAATTGTAAATTAGAAGGAAAAAATTTGATAATAGATAATTTTCTTGGTGAAAAAATTCCTAGAAAAGCTAAAATTTTAGAAGATATTGACGTTTCTATTCAAGGAAATAAAATAACTGTTTCTGGAAATAATATCGAAAAAGCTGGTCAAACTGCCACAAATATAGAAAAAGCAACTAAATTTAATAATAGAGATAGAAGAATCTTCCAAGATGGTATCTTTATAACTTCTAAACCCGGGGGGCCGATCTGATGAAAAAGAAATTTTTAAGAACTGATACTAGCAGATACTCTAAACTTGGAAAGAATAGAAAAAAATTACAGAAATGGAGAGGTGCTAAAGGAAGAGATAATAAGATTAGACTTAAAAGATTTGGATATCCTGTTGCGCCAACTGTAGGGCACAAAAGTTCTAAAAAAGAATCAGGAAAGATAAATGGAAAAAAACCGGAAATTGTATACAATCTATCTGATTTACAAGAGATTGGAAAGAATTCTATTTTGATTATTGGTAAAATTGGAGCTAAGAAAAAATTAGAAGTTTTGAAAAAAGCTACTGAAATGAAACTTGAAATATTGAATATTGGAGGTTCTAAAAATGAATCTAAATAAGAAAAAACAATTAGCTATTAGAACGTTAGGAATCGGAAAGAAAAGAATAATCTTTAATAAAGAAAGATTAGCTGAAATAAAAGAAGCTATAACTAGACAAGATATTAAAGATCTTCTTAAAGATAAAGCTATTAAAATTGGAGAAATAACTGGAAAAAGAAAAAAAATAGTTAGGAAGACGAGGAGAAGAGAAGGAAGTATTAAAAAGAAAGTTAATGTGCGAAAAAAAGAATATATGATCATGGTGAGAAAACTTAGATCATATATATTTGAACTTAAGAAACATGACACTATCAATCCAGAAGAATATTCTAAATTGAGGAAGGAAATTCGATCTAGGGTTTACAAAAGTAAGGCTCAAATAAGAGATAAAATAAATAAAATGATTTTGGAGAGAAAATGAAGAAAATAAGTAGAACTGTAAGAAGAAGGAGAAGGGAAGCTAAAACAGATTATAAAAGTAGATTGAATCTTCTTAAATCCGGACTCCCTAGATTGGTTATTAGGAAAACTAATAAATTTGTTACTGGTCAAATTATTGAATCTGAAATTGCTCAAGATAAAGTTATTGTTAGTTCAAGTTCGAGAGATCTTCTTAAAAAAGGATGGCCTGAAAAGAATAAGGGTAGTCTGAAAAGTATTCCTGCTGCTTATTTAACTGGCCTTATGCTTGGAAAAAAGTATGGTGGAGGGAATAAACTGATATTAGATATTGGGCTCCATAGAAATATAAAAAAATCTAAAATTTATGCTTTTTTAAAAGGAGCCTTCCTACTGAAAAGGATTTATTGAAAAATGAGAAAATTGGAATGCTAATTAAAAAATTGAAGGAGAAACTAATATAATGGCTGAAAAAGAAACTAAAAATGAACTTAAAAAAATAATAGAAGTAATTCCTGAGGAAAAATCTGAATCTGATGAAACTAATGCTCCTTCCGAAGAAATTGAAGCTGAATTGAGTTATGCTGAGAAAAGAATTCTAAGAGATAAGAAAGAATTAAAAGAAAAAATATCTTCTTGGGTACCTAAAACTCAAATAGGAAAAGATGTAAAGTCTGGAAAAGAAAAAGATATTGATAATATTTTAGAAAATAGAAGGAGAATTTTAGAAACTGAAATTGTCGATAGCCTTATTCAATTAGAAACTGATTTAATTAATATTGGACAAGCCAAAGGAAAATTTGGAGGTGGAAAAAGAAGAGCTTGGAGACAAACTCAGAAAAAAACTAAAGAGGGAAATGTTCTTTCTTTTTCTGCTATGGCGGTTATGGGGGATAGAAAAGGCCACATAGGTCTTGGTCTTGGAAAAGCTAAAGAAACTCTACCATCTAGAGAAAAAGCAATTAGAAAAGCGAAACTTAATATTTTTAAAATTAGGAGAGGATTTGAAAATCCTTCTGATAAATTTAAGGAGCAATATAAAAATGATCCCCATACATTACCTTATGTTGTCGAAGGTAAATGTGGAAGTATTAGAATAAAATTGATTCCTGCTCCTAGAGGTACTGGACTTGTTGTAGGAGATGAATGTAAAAAAATATTGAACCTTGCTGGAATTAAGGATGCATATAGTTTTACAAAGGGGAATGTGAGAACTGCTTTTAATTTGGCTAAAGCCTGTATTGATGCTTTAAATAAAACTACGGAGATGAAAATATGATTTTAGTTATAAGAATTTCTGGGATGATTGGATTAACAAAAGAAATGCAGGAAAGTTTGCATAGAATTAGACTTAGAAGAAAATATTCTGCTACTTTATTAGAAGAAACTTCTTTTAATAGAAAATTATTAAAAAAAATTAGAAATTTTATAGCTTATGGAGATATTGAAGATCAAGAAATAAAAAAACTTATAGCAAAAAGGGGCGAAGCTAAAGAAAATAAAAAAATTGTTGTTGAAGATTCTCTAGAACAAATAAAGAAAAGTGGCTTTCTTAAATCTAACTTGAAACCTTTTTTTAGATTACACCCTCCAAGAGGAGGAATTGAAACAAAGAAAATTAAATTATTATTGGAGAAAATGTTATGAATGACGGAAAAAAAAGAAAAAAAGTTAGTAGGCATAGGGGCACCCATACTCATGGAAGAGGAGCTAAAAAGAAAGCAAGAGGTTCTGGACATAGAGGGGGAGTTGGAAAAGCTGGTACTGGTAAACGAGCTGATCAAAAAAAATTATTGCAGAAAAATAAAAAATATTTTGGAAAAAGAATTTCTGGAAAACCTATTAAAAAAAATATTGAAGTAATTAATTTAAATAGATTTTTAGAGGACTTTGAGAAATACGAAAAAAATGGATTTGTTAAGAAAAATAAAGATATTTATGAAGTAGACTTGAAAAATTTTAAAATTATTGGATCCGCAGATATTAAATTTAAAATGAAAATTTCTGCTATTAGTTTTACTAGAGGTTCTAAAAAATCTATAGAAGACGCTGGTGGTGAAATTATTGAAAAAAAATAAATTAAGTTTAAAAACTTCGATTTTATTTATTAGATATGGTGCTTAAGAAAATAATTAGAAATTTGCCAGAGGTTAGAAAACCTTCTGAGAAAAAGTTAGGATTTAATATTAAATTGAAATGGACTTTAATTATATTAGTTGCATTTTTTATTTTGCTTAATATTCCCTTACATGGATTAAGTTCTAATTCTTTAGAAAGATTCGAATTCTTAGCAGTAGTCCTTGGAACTGATTTTGGTTCAATTATTTCCCTAGGTATTGGACCTATTGTTATGTCTTCAATTATTCTACAATTACTTTCTGGAGCAGGAATTCTAGGAATTGACACTAAAACTGAAGAAGGTAAAAAATATTTTCAAGGAATTCAGAAAATAGGAGTATTATTTTTCATTGTTTTTGAATCAATGATATTTGTTTTAATGAGGGGTCTTGAAGCATCTCCTGGTTTTACGAGCATTGTAATAACTCAACTAATTTTAGGTGGTTTAGCTATAATGCTTATGGATGAAGTTTCTAGTAAATGGGGCTTTGGTTCTGGAGTATCTATCTTCATTGTTGCGGGAGTATCTTTGTCAATTTTTGTCTCTTTATTCCAATTTATTGGCCCTACTGGGGAAAATTGTTTAACGAATTTTGGTGAAACTGCTTGCACAGGTAAATTCTTAGTTATTCTTCAATCTATAATCAATGGAGCTCCTACTGAAGCTTTATTAGCACTAATGGTCATAGCAATTACTGTTGTAATCTTTTTAGGAGTTGTATGGGCTCAAAGTTTGAAGGTTGAAATTCCCTTATCATATGATCGACTTAGAGGTTATGGAGTAAAATGGCCTTTATCTTTCTTTTATGCTTCAGTTATTCCTGTCATCTTAGTTTCTGCTTTAAGTGCAAATATCCAATTATTTGGTAGTTTGCTTGAAAATTGGAGGGGTAGTCCAACTTTTCTTGGAGGTTTTTCTAATGGGCAACCCATATCTGGATTAGCTTATTGGTTAGGTTCTTCTAATTTAGTTGAATCATTTATAACTGGTAGTTTGAGATCTACTCAACTTTTGCAAGGATTAACTCACTTACTATTTTATATGTTTTTTGCCATGATCTTTTCTATTTTTTGGGTAAAAACTACTGGAATGGATTCTGCTGGTCAAGCTAAAAATATTCTTTCTTCTGGATTGCAGCTTCCTGGATTTAGAAAAGATCAGCGGATACTTGAGAGCATTCTTAACCGTTATGTTATGCCTTTGACTGTTATGGGTGGTTTAGCTATTGGTGCTTTGGCAGCAATAGCCGATCTTTTAGGAGCATTAATTTCTGGAACAGCTATTCTTTTAGCAGTAATGATTATCTATCAGTTATATCAGAATATAGCTAAACAGCATGCGATGGATATGCATCCAGCTATGAAAAAAATTATGAGTTAGATTTAAATATTATTTCTTTTTTATCATAATATGATTAATGAATTTATCCAAACCAATCCTAGAATTAGTATAGGTATTCTTGCTATGGCAGTTTCATTTTTTATTAGTGGAGTTAATAGTATTCTCTTAGATAAAGTTAAAGTTAAAGGATTGAAAGATAGGCAAAAGGAAATTAATAAGCAAATTAAAGAAAATAAACATGACCAAGAAAAGATGATGGAATTGCAAAAAGAATTACTTAGTCACTCTATGGAAAATATAAAACATTCATTTAAACCCATGTTAATAACTTTGATTCCTATCTTGATTATATTTAATTGGATTAAAGAATCTTTTTCTAGCACTATAATTTCTTCTTCTTGGCTTTGGTATTATTTAGGTTTTGCTTTATTCTTTAGTATCTTCTTTAGGAAACTTTTTAAACTGCCATAATTCATAAAAAATATGGAACAAGAATTAATGGGCAAATTAAATCTGGCTTATTAAAAATCTCAGGAATTTGATAAGCAAATCAATATAATTTCCCAACAAACATTAGAACTTAGTAAATTTGGAGAACATCTTGATGAATTGATTTCCTTTGAAGAAAAGAAAATATTAACCTCTCTAGGAAAGGGGGTTTTTATTAAATCAAGTATTGATGAAAAAAAGTTATTTGTTGAAGTTGGAACTGGACTCAGATTAAAAAATTAGAGGAGTTAAAAAATAGTTTAATGCTAGAAGCCTCTCAAAATGATGAAGCTCTTAAAGAAATGATGAAAGAAATTGAAAATAAAAAGCAGTAATCTACTTTTTTATTTTCTTTAAAAAATCTGAATAAGATAAATTTCCTAATTCTGATATTATTTTATTTACATTACTTTTATTTATTTTATCAAAGGCATTATTAATTATTTTAACATTTTTTGGTGCTTTTTTCCAAACTTCTTCCGGATCTCTTTTTTCTATTTTAATCTTTTTTTCGTAATACTTCCAAGAATCTGAAATTATATATAATGGTTTTTTATATATCTTGGCAAGTTCCGCAATTGTTGAGCTTCCTACCTTATTTATTATTCCATCTTTTAAAATTGCATCTATTGCTCCAGAGTCAACATAAAATTTAATTTTAATTCCTGCAGATGATAATTCTTTTGCAGTTATTCTTCCTTGAAATCTTGGTCTTGTTTCCGTATTTGAAATCTCAAAATCTTTTTTGTTTTTTTTTGCAAAAATTAAAGCTTTAGAAATTGTACTCGAATGACAGTGTGTATAAATTAGGTCCCCTTTTTTAATTATTTTAAAGATTATTTTATTTATTTTTTCTTGTGATTTTTCAAAATGTTCGAATACTTTTTCTTTTGATTCTTTTTCCATGAATTTTAGAGTGTTAAACAATGCTGGCTCTGTTTTCCTTAAAG
>PSPM01000031.1:0-3449 GCA_004195435.1 Candidatus Parvarchaeota archaeon
TTTGGTTCAGAATCAGATAAAAGAACTATTCTTTTCCCATCGTAATCTTTAGGTTTATTTAAACTGGAAATATAGATGTCTCCTTTAGGTGTTAACCAAAGTCCTTCATTTTCATAAATTATACGTTCTCTAGGGAGTTGATTATAAAAACCGCCATAAAAAGGTTTAGGAATAGAATTATTAAAAATCTTTTCTGATCCGAACATATGATAAAAACCCTCCTCCTCTAATTTTCTAGTAAAGAAGTTAATATTCATCCAAAAATTAGAAGGAGAATCATTAGCAAAATATTTAACAAATCTCTTTTCCAAAGTCATTTAAAAAAATAGCTAGTCTAATTTATAATTATTTGTGTTTTTTATAAATTCAAATAAGATTTAAATAAAGGCATATATTAGAAATATAAAGGGGAAATGGCAACAGACATACATAAATTAATTGCAGCTATCAGTCCAGATACATTTTGTGATCCTTCGGTAAGATCCAAGGTAAAAAGTTTAGTTAAAACAGAAGGTTATCTAAAAGCAGCTGAAAAAGCAGAAGTTTTCAAAAGTGATTTATTATTTGATTATGACTCTGCCAGAAGCGATCCAATGTCAAAATGGGGGCTAAAATCTCCAACTGAATCTCACAAAATAGTTTATGATTCAATGAGTGAGAATCTAGAACCATTATATTTTTGGATTCTTGATTTTCTAAATGGAATGTTTTCAGAAGTAGAAAAAATAACTGATAATTTTATAAGTTCACCAGGATCCGGCCAGTTTTCCGAATTAATGGGAAAAGCAACACAAATGCAACAACAAGCTTCAAAATTGCTAGGAGATTCAAATACAGTATTAAGATCTATTTTGAATCTTTTATACGATCTAAAAGAATTCAAATTAAAATTAAATGACTATGACAGGGCAAATGCCGAAAATCCACAAATAAAAAAATCAGGATTATTATCCTTAAAACAATCTTGGATGGATAATGTGGATATAAAGAGGGGGAACTCATCAGTAAAAGTAATGTCCACTCAATTTGATTTTGTTACATTGCTCCCAGCTTTTATGTCCGTTAATTCAGTAGATGAAGTAAAAGATTTAGATTTAAACAATGTAGTAAAAAACATAGTGCTCCAAAGAATTGCAGAATTTTTAGTCTGGAGAAAAGAATCAGAATCAGCTTTAAGGTCAAGATTCGAAATAGAAAAAAAATATTTAGCCAGCCAAGTTAATTCATTAAAATTATATGCACGTTGGATAAAACCTTATTTGAAAGCTGCAAAAGATTTAGAGCAAAAAGAATCAAAGAATGCGGCATTAGTTAGTACTTTTAATACAACAATATTGGAATTAACTCTTTTAGCAAAAACAGATTATTCTCCAGAAGAAGATGTAGATTCAGGGATTCTCCCAGAAGTTTTTAAAAAAATAAGAGCAAGAAAATATACTCCTCTAGTTATTATAGAATTAAATTTCAGAGGAATGCCTCAAAGAGTAACACAGAAAGGAGATTATTCCTATGGTGGGAGAACTGAAATCAAATTCACAAGTTACGCTTTAAACGATTCAGAATTAAAGGTTTTAAATGAAGAATTAGGAAAAGACGATTTAAAAGAAGTTATGAGATTAATTGAAGGGGCAACAACTGAATCATTAGCGGAAGTACAAAAAGATATAGATGAATTTTTAGAGCCTTCTGAAAAAAAGGAGAAAAAAACAAAAAAAACAGAAGATGTCAACCCATTTGGAGCATTATTTTCTTTCCTAAAGAAAAAAGAAGCTCCAGTAGAAAAAGAAGATTTATCTGCAGGAATCAAATCAGAAACAGAATACGAAAAGGTTATTAGATCACAAGCTATTCTAGATGCCCGTGAAAAATGTTTCACCATTTTTGATGTTTATAAGAAATCTCATGGAATGGTTTCGCACACAAGTCCATTTGAGCAAATCTAAGATGCCAAAAAAATTAAAAAAAATCAAAAAAATTCCTCCAAAAGTAAAAAAAATAAAACCTATAGAAAAGAAAGAAGAGAAAGAAAATTTGGAAGAAAAACTAATTGATGCTGGCTTTGACGAATTAGATAAAAAAGCTATAGAAATTGAAATAAATTCTTTACAAGAAGATAAATACAAAAAGAGAGAATTCATACATACTCAAGAACCAGAAGAAGAAAGAGAAGTAAAAGATTTTGATAAAGAAAAAATAAATTATGAATCAAAACAATCTTATGAATCAAAACCATCTTATGAATCATCACAAAATGAAAGAGATTATTCTTCTCCAAAAGATAGGGGAAATGAATTTGATGAGGAAAAAAATTATGCGACAACCATTAAAGAAACTGAAGAAGAATTAGAGGATAAAAAAAGAAGAATCAAAAGATTTTAAATAATAGAATTGTCTATTTATGTAATGACTAATTATCACAATTTTTATCCTGGGGCAGATTATGGTCTAGATCCTAAAAAAGATGATTCCCATATAGATTTAGATTATAAATTTCCAGCTTCTCAATTTGCATTACCAACAGATCCAAGAACTGCAAATCAGTTGAAAGCAGTTTCTGATAAATTAAGGACTGGTGCAAAAACAATAGAAGTATCTGGAATTACACCTCAAGTTTTAGAAAGCATTCCAGAACAACACTTAAAAGAAATAAATAGATTAAATAAACTTGCAGGAGCAGAATTAACTTTTCATGGGCCTCTTTTAGAGCCAACAGGATTAACTAATGAAGGTTGGTCAGAAGCGAGCAGAAATCAAGTTGAAAAACAAATGTGGAGCGCGATAGAAAGAGGACAAAAAATGGATCCTGAGGGAAATCTAATAATAACTTTCCACTCAAGTAACGGTTTACCCGATCCAGAAACAATAATGAAAGATGAAACGGGAAAAATAGAAACCAAATCTTTAGTAGAACATTAAGAAAGCAAAAAGCGACTTTCTTTCAGGAAAGCCTAATGCAGATGTCTATCAACATCTAAAAAATATAAATGATGAACAATGGAGGGGAAATCTTTCGAATATAAGTATAACTAATCATAGGAGTTTTGAAGCATTAAATTCAATAAAAAAGTTAGGAAAAGGAGCTGCAGAATTTTCAAAAAAAGAGGCAGCAGGGGAACAAATAATAAGTCCAGAATTAGAATCTGAGGGAATAACTAGTAAAGAAGTTTCCAGTGATATGGATTATGCAAAAATAATTATGGGGGATTCATATTCTCAATTTAAGGAAGCATTCAATCAAGCTCATGAAACGGCAAATGATGAAGAAAAAAGAAAACTCGATGACTTTAAAAAAAAACATTCAGCTGAAATAGAGAATTATGATGTAAACAAAATTGATGATGTTATCAAATTAAATGAAACAGTCTCCGAAGGAGTTAAATTATTAGGTGAAATAGATACACCTGAATCATTCAAACCACTAAAAAAATTTGCGATAGATAAAGCATCAG
>PSPM01000031.1:3456-9652 GCA_004195435.1 Candidatus Parvarchaeota archaeon
GTTACAAGCGCTGTTAAATCAGGAATGTCAGAATCACAAGCAGAAAAACAAGCAGAAAAATTAATAGGAGTAACCTGGGATGTTGGTCATATAAATATGATTAGAAAATATGGATTTGATAAAAATGACCTTATCAAACAAACAGAAAAGATCGCCCCTTTCATAAAACATATTCATTTATCTGATAATTTCGGGCTTGATCATACAGAACTTCCAATGGGGATGGGAAATGTTCCAACAAAAGAACTTTTGAATATATTACAAAAGAGAAATAAAAAATTAAAGAAAGTTGTAGAAACAGGAACTTGGTTTGAACCTTTTCAAACAACTCCTTTCAGAGAAACCTTACAAGCTTTTGGATCTTCTTTAGGAGGAGAAACAATGGCTGGAACATATTGGAATTCTGCCCCTTCTCCAGGTTCAGGAGGATATTTTTCAGGGTATGGGACAATGCTTCCAGAACAACATTTTGATACTTATGGTGCAGGATTTTCAAATCTTCCAACAGAGCTTGGTGGGCAAATTGCAGGAAAAAGCAGATTCTCAGGTGCACCAATTGAGTAGTAAAGATTTAAAAATTAGTAATACCTTAAATTAAAAAAGAGTTGACATGGCCAAAAAGAAAAAAACAGAAGTGAAAGTAGTTAAAAAGAAGAAAGCAAAAAAAGTTGTCTCAAAGTTGTCTCCTAGAAAAGTTACTCCAAAATTAGAGAAAGAAATTGCTCTTGATTTTGCAGCTAAAGTCCATAAAAAATTTAGCACGATGATAAAAGCAAGTATCTTGTTCGGTTCTCAAACAAAAAAAACAGCAACAGCCGGTTCAGATATAGACATAATATTCCTAATAGATGATGCAGCAATAAACTGGGATGAAGAGCTAGTGGCTTATTATAGGGAAGAATTAGGAAAAATTTTAGCCAATAACGAATACTCCCGAGAATTACATGTAAATACAATAAAATTAACCACTTTCTGGAAAGATTTAATGAGGGGAGATCCTGTAGTAATAAATGTTCTTAGATACGGGGAAGCTCTAATAGATATTGGGGGATTTTTCAATCCAATAAAAGCTTTGTTAATTGAAGGAAATATTCATACAACTCCTGAAGCAGTTCATGCAGCATTACAAAGAGCTCCAATTCATCTTGCAAGAAGCAAAGTAAATCTTTTGAACTCAATAGAAGGAGTTTATTGGGCAATAACTGATTCGGCACAAGCAGCATTAATGACTCTTGGAAAATTACCCCCATCTCCAGAACATATAGCTGCAATGCTCAAGAAAAGTTTTGTAGATATAAAATGGCTAAAGATGGAACATATAGTCTGGTATAGGGAAATTTATTCATTACATAAGAGAATAGTTCACGGACAGCTATACGAAATCAAAGGATCTGAAGTAGATATATGGCAGAATAGGTGCAACAAATTCATAGGAGAAATGACAAATATAATTGACAAGCTTTTAAAATCAAATAAATAAAATTTATTCTTTCAATGAACTATATATTGCCATTTTAGCAGTTTCAAATTCTTTAGAAGTTCCATCAATCATATGTCCAAGAGTCTCTCTAGAGATATCAGCTATATTTTTACCAACATTCTTAGAATAATTATCAAAATCTTCCTTTAGTTTATTAACATGTTCAGTTGCGTATTTTTCCTAAATTTTTAGAGAAATCTATTAAATCATCACTATATCCTTTATTTCTACAATATACTTCTTGATTCTCCATAGCGCCCTTAATAGCAAGTTTTCTTTTTTCCTTTTTTCCTTCATCAGATAGTTCATTATTATTAAATTTCTCTAAAAAATTCTTAGGAATTATATAAGAATCAAATTTTTCCATGAAATCGGAATAATCTTTAGGAACTTTCTCTCTAATTTCTCCATGACTAATTATTTTTTCAAGAGAACTATCTTCAATCTCCCCTAATATACTGTCTCTTTCCCTATAAAGAATATTCTCAGATAACTCATTAGCTATATCATGTGAATGCCGAAATCCATTTTCTAATTTTTTATCATCAATTTCTTCAATTGACTTGTCCACTATTTGGTTTTCACTAATTAAGGCATTGTAACCAATTTTTTTCAATTCGTCAAAACCGCTTCTTTTATCTATTCTAGGATCTTGAGTTTTTCCAAGAATTTCACTAGTCTTTTCTAAATGCTTCATTGCTTCAAAAAATCCTTCTAAATTTGCTTCATATTCCATATTAAATAATAAAATAATCCTTATTTAAAACTTTCCATAGTACAAACTATAAAGTAGTAACTAAAAGATATCTAACATTTCATCTTCTTCTTTCTTCTTCCATTCTTTTTCAGGACCAAATTTTTCTTTATTCAAATAAGGATTGCCTTCAATTTCTTTTTCTACTTCTTCTTCCAGTCTTTCTTTTTGTTGTTCTTCAAAATTAATTTCTTCTGTCTCATCATCATCCAATATATCAACAATATTTTCTTCAGATTTTTCAGATTCCAAATGATCTGACTCTACAGGGATGGAATCATTAAGTTTAGGAACATCTATATCCTTTTCTTTTTCTAATGAAGGATTATAATTATCTTCTGCACTTGATTCACCCAAAGCTTTTAGGATTAGATCTTCATCAGATTTAACTTCTTTATTTTGCTCATAATTAACTTCCTGACTTATTTCAGGAATTATTTCATTTGGATTAGGTTCATCTTCAATCTTCTCCTCTTTTTCTTCCTCATTATCTTTCAGAAAGAATGAATTTTCTCCCCCATTAGATAAAGTTTCAGAATTTATAGGTTCCCCACCATTTTCAATTTTGGCAACTAAACTAGAAACTTTGAAAGCAGCATCAGCATTAACAGAGATACTATCAATTCCCTCTTTTACTAAAAATTCAGCCATGTCTTCTCTACTTCCCGCTTGTCCACATATAGAAGTTTCAACATTATTTCTTTTACAAACTTCAATAACTTTTTTTATGGAATTTAAAATTGCAGGATTATATTCATTGTACAAATTTTGAACTTCTTCATTGTTTCTATCAAGAGCAAGAGTATATTGTGTTAAATCATTGGTACCAAAGCTTACAAAATCAATTCCTTCTTTAACCAAGTCTTCAATTATCATAACAGCAGCAGGAGTTTCAATCATTATTCCAATTTTAACGTTACTTGGAAAACCAATTTCTTCAGCAATTTTTTTAGATTCTCTAACTTCTTCAACAGAAATAACTTGCGGCATCATTATGCCGAATTTTTTTTCCGGAAAATCATCAGCTAATTCTTTAATTGCTTTAAATTCTGCTTCAAGAATATCTTGATTTTTCAAGCTAAATCTTATTCCGTGATCTCCAAGCATAGGATTTCCTTCAATTTTTTGCGGAGCTCCCTTCAAGTTTTTATATTCGTCAGATCTAATATCACTAGTTCTAATCCAAATTTCTTTGAAAGGCCTAGATATTTTTTTCAAACCTTCATTAACAACAGATATATATTCATTAACAGAATCATTTTTTAAAAACCATAATGGATGTTTACCTGAAACAGCTATTAGTCCTTCCATTCTACTAAGTCCAACCCCCTCAACTCCAGATTTAGCAGCTCTTTCAGCATAATCAGGAATATCAACAATTACTTTTATTTTTGTTTTTGTAGGGACAATTGATTTAATTTCAACCTTTCTTTCTTCAGCTTTACCTTCTAATATTCTTCCAGTAAAACCATCCACAGTTATTGCCTGCCCATTTTTTAAATTTTCAGTAGCAACTCTAGTCCCTACAACTGCTGGAATCCCCATTTCCCTAGATACAATAGCTGCATGGCTTGTTATTCCCCCTTCATCTGTCACTATTGCAGAAGCTTTTTGCATAGAAATAACCATATCAGGATTGGTCATTTTAGTAACAAGTACATCGCCTTCCTTTATTTTACTAAGTTCCGAAAGGTCATCAATTATTTTTACCACTCCTGAGGAAATTCCAGGAGAAGCAGGCAAACCAGAAAACAAAACATTTCCAGAAACTTCTTTTTCTCCAGACTTAACTTTTGTTGTTATCGGTCTTGACTGCACAATAAAAATTTCTTCATCTTCTATTGCAAATTCGATATCCTGTGGTTTTTTATAATGTTTTTCTAATCTTAAAGCAAATTGAGAAAGAATTTTCAATTCATGACCAGTTAAAACTTGCTTTTTACTTTTTTCAGGAGTTAATTTTACACTAGAAGTATTACCAGAAGAATCTCTAACTAATGCAATTAATTTATCAGAAATTTTATATTCTAAAATTTCTAATTTATCATTTAAAATATAATTATCTGGAAGAATTTTTCCAGAAACAATTCCCTCTCCCAAACCCCAAACAGCTTCTACAACTAGACTATTATCTTCCTTTAAAGGATTTTTAGAAAAGATAACTCCTGATTTGTCAGAATTTATCATTTTCTGCACAACAACTGCTAATAAAGAATCTTCATGCTTGAATCCTTTTTTCTTTCTATAATAAACTGCTCTTGCAGTAAATAAAGAAGCAAAGCATCTTTTAACTTTTTCAATTAATGATTCCTGTCCTTTAACATTTAGAAAACTTTCTTGTTGGCCTGCAAAGCTTGCATCAGCTAAATCTTCCGTTGTAGCACTACTTCTTACAGCAACAAAAGGAGGTTCATGAGATGTTTTAAGGATATCTAATGCACTACCTTTAGCTTCGGAAAGATTATTTTTTTCAACATCTAAAACTTCATATGCTTCTAAAATTCTTTTCCCAAGGTCTTCCGGCATTTCAGAATTGATTATCATTTCTCGAACCTTAGCTGAATTTTTTTCAAGAGAATCAGAATCATCCACATCTATTTTATTTACGATATCCAAGATTTCATTCTTTAAACCACTTCCATCAATATAGTATTTGTAAGCTTCAGAAGTAACAATAAATCCAGGAGGAATTGGAAATTTATTATTGTACATTTCTCCCAAGCTTGCACCCTTGCCACCAACAATTAGAATATCCTTGTTATTTATTTCCGAAAACCACTTAATAAAATTCTTTTTTTGTTCACCTGATTTTTCCATGATAACTATAGAGATCTTAGCTTAATAAATATTATTCTAAAATTAGATTATAACTTTTAGGAATTATTTCAATTAGGGAAAATTTACTTTGAGGATTCTTAGAGTTCCATTCTTTTATATTATCCTTTATAGATTTTCTACCTTTGGGTATATAATCTTGGAAAGATTCTTTTCCAGCAAAAGAATGATGTCCTCCAAAGAGAATTAAGGGAGATAAGTCTTCCTTAGTAGAAATCATTTCCAAGAAATAATCTTCTCTTTTTTCATGATCTTTTTCAATCATTTCAGGTTGAGATGAGAAATTATGAATGGCATCCTGATACAATTTTTTATTTTCTGCAGGAAATATTTCCAAATTAAGAACAGAATTAGATATGAAAGCACTTCCCGCAATATAGAAATATTTTTCAGTTTCCGCATTTTCAAATTCATTTGATAAAACACCAAAATCTCTTAATTTATCAATCCTATGCTTAATAATTTTTTTTATATAATTTTCAGTTGGTTTAAAATAAATTCCTTCCGCATAAACTTTATCAATAAGCTTTTTTTCTTCTAAATCATAAATTATTTGAAAAATATCTTTCTGAACCCTATTAATAGTTCTATAAATAATATTGAATTTATCCAAGAATTCTTCTTTTTTTGTTTCATCATATTCTTCTCCAAACAAAGTTTCAGGATCACTATAATGCGCTTGTAACAAATGAATTAAACACTTATTTGCTCCAGAAGTTTCATATTTTCTTATTTCCCCAGATCCAATTAATTCTTCAGGGAATTTTCTAAGAAATTTATTGGCACCAGTAATGTTATTTTCAGTTTCAATTATATTAATGGGAATTGATTTTGGCTCTTCAAAATCTTTTATTTCCGGAATAGAACATGAGCTAAGAATAGAAGCTAATCCTAATGTTCCTGCAATTATTTTTTTATTCATAAAAAATAAGAAAATTATAATTATTTAAATCTATTTATTGTAACTACTATTGAATAACTCTTTTTTAAAGATTTAATGACTTTTAAGACATGCAAAAGCAAAATTTCTATGATAATGTGGATTCTTTATTATATATTGAATTGAATCTCATTAAAAAAACCAGGTGATTGTTTGGTTAGGTTTAAATAAAATAATCTATATGATG
>PSPM01000032.1 GCA_004195435.1 Candidatus Parvarchaeota archaeon
TCTACTGAGAACTAATAATATTATTAGAACAATACAAAGGAACATAAAACTATATAGCATAGCTTTTCTAATTTTTTCATCTTTAGTTTCAAATATTTCACTAGATTTACTAAAATCCTCCGATTTTTCAGTTTCTGAATGTAAAATAATTTTAGTTGGTTGCATATTTGCTTGTTCAATTAATTCCACATTTTTATCAAATACATCAAGATTATTCTTTTGAGATTCATTTTCAAGTTCACTAAGTGCTTCTCCAGCAAGGGTAACTTCAGCATCAGTTTCTTCATCTGCCTGATTAGAGTCTTCAGGAATTTCTAAACAAGAATTTTCTCCATTTTTGGTTGAAATTCCAAGTTTTACCATTATCTTGGCTATCTTTCAAGATAGAAGTATCTATAGTAATTTCTCCGGATTTCAAAAAAATTCTTTCATCAGAGTTATCTAACCATTGTTTTTCAAAATTAATTATATAATATCCTCTAAAAGAGCCAGTAAGATTAATGATATCTTGGTCATTATTTTCTAGAAAATAATTTTCTAAATTAACTTCTTCTTCAGAATATAATTCAACCCATTCGTTACCAGAATCTGAACCAGGGGGATTAAGTTCAACTTCAGTTATAGATAAAGAAAAAACAAAATTAAGATTAATAACCATAACTATCATAATAAACAAGAAAACCTTCAGAATCCCTAATGAAGATAGAATCTTTATCATCGTTCCAGACCTTTTCTTTGCCCCAATATAATTTTTCATTTTCATCTACTCCTTTTGAAGAATACAATTTAAATTTCTCAGAATAAAAATTTGCAAATTCATAAGTTTTAGTGCTTTCATCTTTTATTTTCCATCCGGCAAGATTTCCACAATCATTTTCAATATAAACGTATTCATCTTTTTTATTTATTTCTACATTCAAACATCCTTCCTCAACAGAGTTTTTCCAGATTCCTAATTTTTTATCTCTAGCTTTATTTTCTGCTTTCTTAAATTTCTTTAATTCCTCATTTTCAACTATGTAAGGATGAGCCAAACCTAACTCAACAATTTCAAGATTCAAATAGTTATCATTTAGAAAAAGTCTTCCAAGTTCTCTGCCATATTTTCCAACACCTTCGGTTTCCATTTCTAGTGTCAATTTTTCAAAATTTTTCAAATATTTAGTGGCTTCCTCATAGCCAAATTCCCATTTTTCAGGAGAATTAATATTTAGAAGCCTAACTTTTCTACCATCATTTAATTCAATAGTATCTCCATCAATAACTCTTCCAATGACAACTTTCTCTCTCTCATCAGACCCAATAAAAAAGAAAAAATAATTTCCAATGAAGAGCAAAGTAAAAGAAATAGAAATAAAAAAAGAGACTTTTTTATTCATTAATAAGGTCTTTTTCGTTTCAACTCAGTTAAACTTTCCTTATTAGCATAAATTTCGAATCTATCATCATCAGGAAATCCTACTACTAAATAAACATCCTTGATATCTAAAACTTCTGAAGGATCTCTATAACTGCCATCTCTTTCTACTGGCTCTTTATTAGAATAGCTATTATTTGGCCCTTCATTATCTTCTGAATAAGGGGAATGTTCTCTCTCAAAAACTACTCTCGCATTAATAGCTCCTTCATTAATAAGGTCTTGTAGAGGGATTTCAGATTCATAATTTGATTTTCTTCTATTATGGCAAGTAGAATGACGATCTCCAGAATATAAATCGTTATCTTCTCTTATTCTTTCTCTATGTTTTCCAACCATAAAATGTAAAATGTAATTTACTTTTTAAATTTAACTATAAACAAAACTAACTTTTTTACCAATATCAATTAATTTTTCCTCAGAAATACCTGCATTTATTTCCAAAACATATTTCGCTTTATTGCCAGGAGTATAAACTTGACATGGATCACTTTCACAAGGAGGAATGTTTTCCAAAACATAAACAATTTTTAGGCCTTCATCTATCCAGATGATATCTAAAGGAATTAGAGTATTTTTCATCCAAAAAGAATATGTTCCTTCTTCTTCCCAAGTAAAAAGCACCCCCTCATTTTCTTCTAACTTTTCTCTGAACATCAAACCTTTAGCTTTTTCTTCAGGAGTGCTAACAATTTCAACTTCAAAACAAACATCATTTATACAAACTTTATCTAGATCAATTTCTTGATTATTTACATAAAAAGAAAAAATAAGAACTAATATGAACATAGAGATTATCAAAATCAATTCAGTTTTTATTTTTATATTAATTTTCATAGTTCTAAAATTTCTTCATCGCAATTTAAGGAATCATAATATTTCTTTAAGTTTTCATGTGTAACGACAATTGTCACAGTATTAATATTAGGATGAAAACCAACTTTTTCCGCTTCCCAAACTTCACTGCTCAAAATTAATTTAACATTTTTTTTATTACAGTTAATCATCCCAAAAATACTAACACTTCCAGGTTTTAATTTCAATATTTCTAATAGTTCAGATTCGCTAGCAAAATGTAATTTTCTAACTTTTAAATATTTTCTAAGCTTTTTTGTATCAAGTCTTTTTTCAGCAGACATGCCAATTAAATAAAATTCATTTTTTTCATCTTTCAAAAAAAGACATTTACAATGCAAGCCAGGAATATCATTTTTTATTTTCTTAGATTCTTTAACTGTAAATACTGCAGGATGCTTATATTCATCAAAATTAATTTTGTTTTTCTGTAAAAATGATAAAAGTTTTTTATGCATATAATATATCATAAAAACCTTTATATAAATATAATTCATAATAGGAAAATGAGCGTGATAGTTTATTCAACTCCCACTTGTCCTTGGTGTAAACGAGTGAAAGAATTTCTTAAGAAAGAAAAAGTTTCTTTTAAAGAAGTAGATGTATCGGAAGATGAAAAAGCAGTAGATGAAATGGTAAAAAAATCCGGCCAAAAAGGAGTTCCAGTAACAGATATAAACGGAAAAATAATAGTAGGATATCAAGAGGAAGAATTAAAGAAAGCTCTGAAGAAATAATGGAAGAATATGATTTTATAATAATCGGCGCTGGAGGAACAGGACTTGCAGCAGCAATGTATGGGGCAAGATTAGGATTAAAAAATCTCTGTTTAGGATATTCTCACGGAACCGAATTACCAGTAGGAGGCGTAATCACAACAACTAACGTTGTGGAGAATTACCCAGGATTTATTAAATTAACAGGAACAGAACTTGCAGATAAAATAAGGGATCATGCAAAAGAATACGATTTAGTCTCAATAAAAGAAGAAAAAGTAGAAGAAATAAGAAAATTAAACAAGAAATTTTCTATAAAAACCAATAAGTCTAATTATGAAGCAAAAGCAGTTCTATTTGCAACAGGAACAAAATGGAGAAAACTAGATGTTCCAGGTTCAAAAGAATTTGAAAATAAAGGAATTTCTTATTGTGCTTTATGTGATGGCCCAATATTCAAAAATAAAGTTGTAGGAGTTGTAGGGGGTGCAGATTGGGCTGCTAAGGATGCCCTGCTTCTTTCAGAACATGCAAAGAAAGTTTACATGATTTATAGGGGAGAACAAATTCACCCAGAACCAATCAATTTAGAGAGAATTAAAAAAAATAAAAAAATAGAGGTAATAAATAACACGAATGTAACGGAAATTAAAGGATCTAATTTATTAGAAGAAGTAACTTTTGATAATCCCTATAAGGGAAAAAAGAATTTGAAATTAGACGGATTATTCATAGCTATTGGACACCTTTTCTTATCAGAATTAGCAAAGCCATTAGGAGTAAAATTTTCAAAAAAGGGAGAGATAATGATAAATCATCAAACATCTGAAACAAATGTACCCGGGGTTTTTGCAGCCGGAGATGTAGCAGACAAACCATTTAAACAACTTATAACCGGAGTAGCAGAAGGATGTACAGCGGCCTATTCAGCTTATTTATATATTAATCAATAAATTTTACTAGCTCTTTTCTCTCTCCAAAATAATTTAACAACAATCCAATTAGTAACAAAAACTAATAGGAACATTGCCATAAACCATTGTAAAGGATACCAAAAACCAAAATCAAAGTTGGCACAATTACTAAAAACACAGTTTACATTTTCTTCATATGTTGTAACTAATCTTGTAGCAAAAAATACAATTATTAATTGTATAAAACTCAATTTCCAAGCATCTTTTCTTTTCAAACCTATCAAATAGATTAACACAAGGGCCAAAGGAACTGTAATTAAATGTTGAGAACTAATTATTTTTCCAAGCAAGGGGCCTTCAATAAAAAAATAATCTGCAATGTTAAATAAACTATGGCCTTTAATCAAATGATAATAAAAATCAATGTTCCAGAAAATGTAAGGTATTCCTAATATATTCAATTGACTCAAAATCAAAGAACTATCTTTTTTCAGAGTTCCAATTCCAAGCAAAATCATTCCAATATAAGAAAACCACAAAATTGATGCAAGTCCCAAATCACGCTGTGTGTTTTGATAAAGAGTATTAATAACAGCTGTAATTCCTATAATCAAAAATAAAATCCCTGCAAATCTAAAAAAATTATCTTTTTCCATTTTTTATATTAATCCTCTTATTTATTTATATATTTATTTCTCAAAAAATTGGCTAAATCTCAGTCCTTTTTCTTTTGCTTTTTTTAAACTGATAACCCAATTTTTCCCAGAATCCACAAGTTCCTTGGGATTCAAAAATAACCATCCTTCTCTATTGAATCTCAATGCTATAATTGGATTAAGATTTATCATCTTAGAAAATAAAATAAAATCTTCAATTTGCATCTTAGAAATATAAATTCTGTCTTTTCTACTTGATTTTGCCTCTATAGTAAATCCCTTCCTATTAATTTTTCCAACAATCAAATCACAAGGAGAATCATCATTAACTCCTGAACCCGCAACATTAGAACCCTTTTTTTTATTAGACATAAAGAATACAAGAAGAATTAATATTTAAATTCTATATATTTAATTGAAAAAAATTATAAAACATTACCGTTTGGGTCTGTTTTGATTAGGTAAACATCCTCATAGTATCCATTACCAAAAGATCCTGTCCAACCAGTAATAGCATATCCACCATCAGAAGTTGGTTGGACAGACTGTCCTCCATCAGCATTAGCACCACCAAAAGTCCGACTCCATTCTTCAACTCCTAAAGAGTCTGTCTTAACTAAATAAAGATCATAGAATCCAGCACCAAAAGACATTGTCCCACCAGTAAGAATATATCCACCATCAGAAGTTGGTTGGACAGACCAACCTTCATCAGCACTAGCACCACCAAAAGTCTGACTCCATTCTTCA
>PSPM01000033.1:0-4552 GCA_004195435.1 Candidatus Parvarchaeota archaeon
ATTTCAAAGCAGATGAAACATTTTTCAAATTAATGGGTAATGAAGTAGAACATAGAAAAAAATTCATAGTAGAAAGATTTGAAGAAGCTAAAATAGATATTTAAAATGGTTAAAGAAAAAATTGATAGAAAAATAGAAAAATTAAAAGATGAAGAAAAACTGAAGAATCAAATCTCTAATGAAAAAGGAGTTGTAGGAATGGAAATAGTTGACGAAATGGAAAAAGCATACATAGATTATGCTATGTCAGTTATTGTCCAAAGAGCTTTACCAAGTGTAGAAGACGGTTTAAAGCCAGTACATAGAAGAATTCTTTACGCGATGCATTCCATAGGGTTAGATTTTAGCAAGCAAACTAAAAAATCAGCAGCAGTTGTTGGAGAAGTTTTAGGAAAATACCATCCACATGGTGATACAGCAGTTTATGACTCAATGGTTAGAATGGCACAAGATTTTTCTTTGAGATATCCCTTAGTTAAAGGACAAGGTAATTTCGGTAGCATGGATGGAGATTCTCCTGCTGCAATGAGGAATACTGAGGCTAAATTAAGTAAAATTTCATCACAACTTCTTACAGATATAGAAAAAGAAACAGTTAAAATGAGCCCTAATTTTGATAATTCTACCAATGAACCTGAAACACTCCCTGGAAAGTTGCCGAACCTATTATTAAATGGTGCAACAGGAATTGCTGTTGGAATGGCTACAAATATTCCACCCCATAATTTATCAGAACTATGTGATGCAATAATCGCGTATATTGATAAACCAAATTTAGAAGTTGAAGAATTAATAAAACATGTAAAAGGTCCAGATTTTCCAACAGGTGGAATAATTTCTTCTCAAGGATTAAAAGATTTATATAAAACTGGAAAGGGGAGGGTCCTGTTAAGGGGGAGGGCAACAACTGAAGAAAGAAATGGAAAAGAAAGCATAATTATAACAGAAATACCTTACATGGTTAATAAAGCAGATTTAGTAACTAATATAGCCAGATTAGCCACAGAGAAAAAATTACCAGATATATCTGATTTAAGAGATGAATCATCGAAAGGAAAAGTAAGAATTGTTATTGAATTGAAAAAAGGTGCTAATTCCAAATATAGTCTAAATAAATTATATAAACTGACTAGACTTCAAGACAGATTTGATGCCAATATACTAGCATTAGTGGGAAAAGAACCTAAATTATTGAATTTGAAAAACTTTATAGAAGAATATGTAAAATATAGAAAATTAATAGTTACTAATAGAACTAATTATGATTTAAAAAAAGCAGAAGACAGATTAGTTATTGTTCTAGGATTATTAATAGCTTTAAAAAATATTAACGAAGTTATTGAATTAATAAAGAAATCCAAAAGTACTGCAGAAGCTCAACAAGAATTAATAAAAAAATTTAATTTAAACACTAAGCAATCAAAAGCAATTCTAGAAACTAGACTTCAACAATTAACAAGTTTAGAATCTGATAAATTAAAAGATGAGGAGAAAAAATTAAAAGAAAAAATTTCTAATTTAAAAATAATATTAAGCAAAGAAAAAGAAATATTGAAAATTATTTGTAAAGAAATTAAAGAATTAAAAGAAGATTATGGGGATAAAAGAAGAACAAAGATTGTCAAGACTTTTGAAGAAATAAATGAAACTGATCTTATAGAAAAGAAAGATGTTGTTGTAACTTTAACTAATTCTGGTTATATAAAGAGAATTGATCTAGAAACTTATAGGGAACAAAGAAGAGGTGGTTCTGGAGTAACAGGAGCTGGATTAAAAGAAGAAGATTTTGTAAGGAACATGATACCTTGTTCAACCCATGATTACTTGTTGTTTTTTACAACAAGGGGGAGAGTTTATTGGATGAAATCTAATGAAGTGCCAGATGGAAGTAGATTAGGAAAAGGTAGATCAATAACTAATTTATTAAATTTAAGAGAAGAACAGATTACTAATATCGAAGCTGTCAAAAATTTCGAAAAAGATTATTTAATATTTGCTACAAAATTAGGAATTGTAAAAAGATTGCCTTTGAAAGATTTAGCAAAACCTAGAATCACTGGGGTCAGAGTGATAAATCTGCCACCTGATGGATCTGACAATCTTATTAATGTAATAAGAATATCTGAAGATCAAGAAGTCTTATTAATCACTAAAAAGGGAAAGGCTATAAGATTTAGTTCAAAGGAAGTAAGATCTATGGGGAGGGCAAGCTATGGAGTTAAAGGGATAAATCTCAGTAAAAATGATGAAATTGTTTCAATAGAAGGAGTTCAACTTGATAAAAAGATTAGCATATTAACTGTCACGGCAAAAGGTTATGGAAAAAGAAGTTCATTAAATGATTACAGAAAAACTTCAAGAGGGGGGAAAGGAGTGATAAATTTAAAAATTAGTGATAAAACTGGAGAAGTAGTTAAGTCAATGAGCGTTATAAATTCAGATTCAATTATTCTTACCACAACTAAAGGAATGATCTTAAGAACTTCTATGAAAGATTTGAGAATAATGGGGAGGGCAACACAAGGAGTGAAAATAGTTAGACTGAAAGAAGGGGATAAAGTTGCTGATTCCTTAAGAGTCCCTAGGGAAGAAGAAATTAAAGAAAAATCAGAATAGGAATTTTTATTAATTCATTTAAATAAATTAACTAATGATTCATAGTCTTGAAAATATTTTTGAAAAAATTATAGAAATTAAAAGAGAAGGCCTAACTTCTTTTTTAAATGAAGTTCCCACATTATTAAAAGAAGCTTATGATGATCCAAATTTTTCAAAGAGTATAATCTTTCCTAAATTAAAAGGGGAAAATTATTCAAGAAAATTATTAATTAGTGATGAAATAATAGGTCCAGCAATTTGGGCCATTTCCTGGCCAAATTCAAGTTATGCTCCTCCTCATAATCATAATGGAGAGGCTTGTGTGAATTATATTGCAAAAGGAGATTTATTAGTAAGAGATTATAAAGAGATTAAAAGGGGGGAAAAATATGAATTAAATTTGATTAATACAGAAATCAAAAGTTCAGGAGATAGTATCGGAATAGATCCAAGAATCAACAATGTTCACTCTATTAATTCCCTTTCAGAAAGTCAGAGTTTACATGTATATCCAAGTTATTACGAAAATTCAGAAATATTTGAATTTTCTGAATTTTCAAAAAAATATAATGGATTAGATTTATATATAAAAAAAAGAATTAATCTTAGCAAAGAAGAAGAATATGAAAATTAAATAATTTCTCCATATCCAATTAATCTCCAGTGACCATTAATATTTTTTGCTACACCTATTTTAGAATTTTTAAAATTTATAAGGGGGATTTTTATTTTTAATTCGATTTCTTTAGGAGTTATTTTCCTTATAGAGCCTACAGTTACGGAAGTATTAGCGCTAATCATTAAAACATCAGTCGACTTTAATTTGATTTCATCATCTATTCCGGCTATTTCTTTAAATAAAGAATATTTGAATTTTAGATCATAAGTTATTTCTGGAAGTTTTCCCTCTAAAGATGCAACACAACCTGATAAAAAATCAGTTTTACCAACTGACATATCTAATTCCGTCTCTATAGAAGAACTACCTCCTGGAGTTAATTCAGAAACTTCATAACTTCCCTTATGCAATCCTATAATTTTAGTTTTTATAGTTTGATAACTTATTTTATCTTGTTCTTTAATACTAATTCCCGGTTTAATCTCTATAACATCTCCTTTTTTTAAAATTCCTTCTCTTAAAGTACCTCCCAAAACAGTTCCTTTTAATTCAGAAGGATTTGTTCCAGGTTTATTAATATCAAAACTCCGCGCTACAAGAAAAATTGGATTATCTTTAGGATTTCTTTTAGGAATAGTTATTTTACACAATTCTTCAAATATCTTGTCCATATTTACCCCTTGTTGAGCAGATATTGGGATAATGGTGGCATTTTCTGCAATAGTTCCTTTAAATAATTTTTTTAATTCTTGATAATTCTTTTTTACTTTTTCTATATCTACTAAATCAATTTTATTTTGAATTACTATTATATTTCTTATGTCTTTTGCCTGCAAAGCCATTAAATGTTCTTTAGTTTGAGGTTTAATTCCTTCATTTACTGCGATAACCAAAATTGCCGCATCTACTATAGCAGCTCCAGAAAGCATAGTTGCCATTAACATTTCATGACCTGGAGCATCAATAAAAGAAACATATCTCTGAGGTTTTCCCTTATTTTCGATGTTATATTTTTTATCTTTGTAAATTATTTTATCGGCATAACCTAATTTTATTGTAATTCCCCTCTTAAGTTCTTCAGAATGCGTATCAGTCCATTTTCCAGATAATTTTTCAAGAAGCGTTGTTTTTCCATGATCAATATGCCCAGCTATAATAACATTTAATGTATCCAGTTTTGATAAATTTTCATCCATAAGTCTAGTTAGAATAATCGGTTTTTAAAAACTATTGTTTATTATTTTCTGGTTCTGGTTCTGGCTTTTCTGGTTCTGGTTCTGGCTTTTCAGGTTCAGGTTCAGAAGGTTCTGGTTCTGGCTTTTCAGGTTCAGGTTC
>PSPM01000033.1:4561-7640 GCA_004195435.1 Candidatus Parvarchaeota archaeon
AAGGTTCTGGTTCTGGCTTTTCAGGTTCAGGTTCAGAAGGTTCTGGTTCTGGCTTTTCAGGTTCAGGTTCATTCGATTTCAATTCTTCTTTAGTTTCCTCTTTCACTTTTAAATCTTTAGGATTTGTAACTTTATTTGTTTCTGGCAATTTATTCTGATCAGGAAATATTTCAATTAAAGTTTTCTCACCTTCCTTCAACAAAGATAAATTTACTTGTACAGTTTTTTCAGACAATCTCTTTCCCCTTACTGTTTTTCTTAATCTAAGTCCTTTCTTTTTAGCTTTCATTCCCCATCCTTTTGTTAATAAAACTCTTCTCAATTCTTGCCCCTCTACATCTTCTTTATGTGGAAATCCTGCAAAATCTGATGCGCCAGAAATTTTTAATTCATATCCTTCAAGATTGTTAGAAACCTCACTACCTTTGATTGTATCTCCTAATGATTTTCCAACTAAGATTTCCGGTTGAGACTCAATTTTCCAAGTCTTACCAGATTTTTCTCCAATATTGATCTTAAATACCATGAATATGAATAAAATTCTTACTTTTTAAAGTTTTGCAGAGTTTAAATCTCAACACCTAATTTTCTTAGTTCTTTTAGTAAATTCTTATAGCTTTTATATTGAATTGTTTTAATCCCTATTTTTTTTGCACCAATCACATTTTTCTCAAGATCATCTATAAAAATACATTCTTCAGCATTTAAATTAAGTTTATTAATTAAATCCAAGTAAATTTCTTTTGCTGGTTTAAGATATTTTACCTTATATGACAAAGTCATTTCCTTAAACAAATCCTTTAATATAGGTTTTATTCCAATTTCAAAATCCCATTCACTTATATTTGATAATAGTGCTAATTGGTATTTTTTTTTTAATTTTTTAACTAAATCTAGAGAATCATCTATGGGGGTAAAAATATTTGAATAAGCTTCTTGAAAATTTTCTTCAGATATTTTTAATTTGCAAAGTTTTTTAGATTTATTAAAAAACTCTTGAGAAGAAATTTTTCCCACCTCATATTCTTTAGTCAAATTAGAGGAATTATATATTAAATCATGAATTTCCTGAGAAGATTTATTGGAGGTTTTAGATATTTTCCTAATAAATAAATCATTATCAAAATCAACCAATACTTTTCCTATATCGAAAATTATTGCTTTAACCATTACTTTCCCCAAGATTCATTCTTTTTCCTTTTTATTTCAGCAATTTCCTGTAAAAGTTTTATTTCTTCTTGTGACAAAAGATCTTTATTTTTTTTAAACTTCTTAAATTCAGATTCTGATATTTGGGAATATAAAAATTTCTTGTCTTTCAATTGTCTTTCAAAATTTATTCCCGGCAAAGATATTGCAACTTCCATTTTTTCTGTTGCTTCCTCAACTGAATGATTTTCAGATTGTATTGCCTTTGTTTTAGCAAGATTATTATCCCCCTCATCAATCAAAGTTTGTTGACTTCTCAATTTTCCAGCAAGTATTTTTGCCCCAAATATTGCTGGATTAGAATTTCTAAAAATATACGCTGGAAGAATCTCGATTTTACATATAGTTGATAATTCCAATAATCTTTCCCGCTCCATTTCAGAATGCTTAATTTTTCTCCATTCTTCCAAATCTTCAATTAATTTATACACAACTTCATTTGTTAAAACTTTAATTTTTCCTAATTTTAATTCTTTTTCCATCTCAACATTAAATCCTATTACTACAGAATCTAAAGGATTTATCTCGAGATTTGCTTTTGCAGAAATTAAATCTGTTTTATTTATTAGTCCAATTCCAGCCTTAACAACTTTAATATTAGATTGTTTTAAAAGTGTTAAAAGAGCCTCTAAACTGCCAAGTGAATCTGCCTTCACTATAATTCCAGAATTATCTATTTTAACAGTTCCAAAAATTTCTTTTTTAAATTGTTCTTTCAATTCTTCAAAATTATTATTTATTTTTTGAAAAGGCATCCCAGGAAGCAAACCACCCTTATTAGTAAGTTGTAATCTAATTCCTGTTGCTGCAACAACTTCTTTTTTTGATTCATATTTATTAGATAAAGGTTTTATCTCATGAAGAGATCTTATTTTTACCTCTGAAGCTCCATCAAAAGTAGCAATAGCTAATTTATCATTATCTTTCAATTTGCCATCGTAAAGAATAGCTTCAATATTTTCCATAGCCTTATCTTTTTTTATTTCAAGTATAACTCCTTTTGAATCTTCAGAGATTTTTAATTGATCGGATAAAAATTTTTCAGATAAACCAGATAAAACAAATAATAATTCAGAAATTCCTTGATTAGTTTTTGCTGAACATGGAACAAGAGCTATCTCTTTAGTAAAATCTTTAATATCATAATATAAAGAAGAATTAAATCCATGACTCTGCAAAGCTCCTTGAAAAATCATCAAAGAAGTTTCAAATTCCTGTTTAACATTTAAAGTTAAATTATCCAAAGAATCTTTAATAGAATCTTTTTGAGGCCACCCAGATATTGTGTCTATTTTATTTAATGCTATAACAAAGGGAGTTTTATTAGCTTTTAATAGGGAAATAACTTCTGCTGTTTGAGGTTTTATCCCTTCTTTTATATCTACTACTAGTATTGCTAGATCTGCCAAAGATCCCCCTCTTTTCCTCAAATTAGTAAATGCTGCATGTCCAGGAGTATCTATAAATAAAAATCCGGGAATTTGGAGATCAATATTTTTTTCCTTTATTAAAGGACAGGTTTTTTTTATTTGCTCTAAAGGATATTTAGTGAATGAAATTTTCTGTGTAATTCCACCAGCTTCTGATTTCTGAATAGAGCTACCTCTAAAACAATCTAAAATAGAGGTTTTTCCGTGATCTACATGACCTGCAACAGTTATAATTGGTTGACGAATTTTCATAATAAACTGACTTCAACTATCTTTTTAAAATTAAGGTAGAAAGGTTTTTAATACAATTTTCAAGAAGATTACCATGGAAAGCAAAAATTTAATGGGGATTTTGATGATTTTTTTAGCTATTGCTACTATTTTTTCTTTTTATATGTACAAAGATAATTCAAAAATTAGTCTAGAATATGATTACGAAT
>PSPM01000034.1 GCA_004195435.1 Candidatus Parvarchaeota archaeon
GAAGACTTAGGAGCTTTAGGTTTTATTTTAAGTTCAGTTCCTTCAATTTTAAAAGACAATGCTAAAAAAGCTTTCGGAAAATTTTTACATAGATTCAAAATTTTTTCTTTGCTCATTTCGGTATCTAAAATATATCTTTTAACTCCTTGAAATTGCTTTTTTTCTTTAAATTCAATTTCATTAGTTAAATCACGGGTAGAAACAATTGCGCCAGTAACTATAGTTTTCTCACCATCCTCCATTAATTCAGCAACTCCTAGAACAAGCTCATTAGCAAATTCTGCACTTGTAACAATGGAAATATTTTTAGACATTTTTTTTGCTTCAACTAAAGCTTTAAATTTGAATTCCCCCCTACTGAATTTTTGAAATTGAAAATGAACATCATCATCATCAGAAATATTATCAAAAATTTTTTTTATAAACGATTCCATTAAAGGTTAATTCAAAAAGAGTTTATAAATCTTAACAAACAATTTATAAGTTTGTTAAACTTTTCAAAATAATGGCTGTAACAAATAAAGAAATGAGGAGACTATTTGTCTTATCATTAATTCTCATTCTTCTTTCATTAGCATTCATAATTTTAAAACCAATATTAATTTCTATAATCATAGGGTTAATTTTTGCTTATTCTTTTAATCCAATTTATAAAAGATTTTTTAAAATTTTCAAGGAAAAAAATACAGCTTCTATAACAACTGTAATGTTAGTTTTTTTAATATTTTTCATACCTCTATGGTTTTTAACACCAATATTAATTCAACAAACATTTGATCTATTTGACTTTGTTCAAAATCTTAATATAAGGGGTTTTATTGAATCAGTATTCCCAACAGCGACAGATTCATTCCACCAAGATATTTATTCAGTTGTTATAAATTTTATAGGTACAGTAACTTCAACAATTTTATCATCTTTAACTGATTTACTTCTTGGTTTACCAAATAGATTACTACATCTAACAACAGTTATCTTTGTATTTTTCTTCGCTTTAAGGGATCAAGAAAAATTAAAGAATTATGTTTCAGGACTTTCACCTTTTAGAAAAGATAAGGAAAAAATTCTAATAAATCAGTTTAAAGGAATGACTTCTGCAATAATCTATGGAACTATTTTTGTAGGAGTTTTACAAGGAATCCTTACAGGAGTTGGTTTATTCATTTTTGGAATTCCAAGAGCTCTAGTATTTACAATAATTGCTATTTTTGCATCCATTATACCAGTTCTAGGTCCTTGGGCTGTATGGATGCCTACTTCCGCTTATTTGTTTTTTTCTGGAAATACAGCTGCGGCAATTGCCTTTACGATATATGGGGCAATAGTAGTCTCTTCTTTTGATAATTTACTCCGCCCTTACTTAGTTTCAAAGAAAACTGGAACTTCTTCAGCAATTATATTGGTTGGAATGATAGGAGGATTAATAGTGTTCGGAATAATAGGATTAATACTGGGGCCCCTAATATTATCCTACTTACTTGTACTATTAACAGCCTACAAAGACAGGACAATATCAGATTTATTCCATACAGATTAAAAAATGAGATTAAAAGTAAGAAAATTTCAATTAAAAGCTGGAAAACCAATAGCTTTTGTACATCAAAAAGATGCAGAAAAATTGAATATTAATGTGGGAGAAAGAATAGAAATATCTTACAAAGATTCTATGACGATCGGAATTGTCGACGTAGTTTCAGGATTTATTAAATCAGGAGAGATAGCACTCTCTGAACAGATAACAAATAAGCTTAAATTAAAATCTAAGTATGTAAATATAGGTCTTGGTGAATATCCAAAAAGTACAAAATTTCTAAAAAAGAAACTTAATTGCATACCCTATAAAAAATCAGAAATTAAAAAAATAATAAATGAGATTGTTAAAGGATCATTAACAGAGGCAGAAGTTGCTTATTTTATCTCCGGAATTAATTATTGTGGAATGAATCTAGAAGAAACAAAATATCTAACAGAAGCAATATTTGAATCAGGGAAAAAAATAAAATGGAAACAAAAAAATATTGCAGATAAACATTCTATAGGGGGAGTTCCGGGAAACAGGACTACCCCGATAGTAGTTTCAATATGTTCAGCAGTTGGAATAATAATGCCAAAAACATCATCAAGAGCGATAACCTCTGCAGCAGGAACAGCTGATGTAATAGAATCAATAGCAAAAGTAAATTTGTCAATCGATGAATTAAAATCAGTAGTAAAGAAAACAGGAGCTTGTTTAGCTTGGGGTGGCTCTTTAGGTTTAGCTCCCGCAGATGATAAGATAATTCAAACAAGTAAAATTATAAGAATCGATCCAGAGCCACAATTATTAGCTTCCATTTTAGCAAAAAAGCTTTCAGTTGGAAGTAAATTTGTATTAATTGACATTCCTCATGGATCCGGAGCAAAGGTAAGTCTCTCAAAAGCAAGAAGTCTTAAAGACAAATTTATTAAAATTGGCAAAAAATTAGGTCTTAAAATAAGAGTTTTATTAACGGATGGCAGTCAACCAATTGGAAATGGAATAGGGCCGATCTTAGAAGTAAGAGATATTTTGAAAGTCTTACGAAGGGAAGATTCTCCAAAAGATTTGGAAAATAAATCTCTAAAATTGGCAGGAGAATTATTGGAAATGGTGGGAAAGGCAAAGAATGGAAAAGGAAGGAAAAAAGCACTAGAAATTTTAAATTCAGGAAAAGCTTATAAAAAATTCGAAGAAATAATAAAAGCACAATCTGGGTCATTCAAATATTTAGAATTTGCAAAGTACAAACACGAAATTAAATTCAAGAAAAGTGGGAAAGTAAAAAGCATAAATAATAAAGATATAAATTACCTTACAAGATTAACAGGATGTCCGTTAGACAAAAAAGCAGGAATCTATTTACATAAACATAAAAGGGATAAAATAAAAAAAGGAGAAACAATCATAACAATTTATTCAGAATCTAAACATAAATTAAATCAAGCTTTAAATTTTTATAAAATTCAAAAACCAATAAGATTAGGATAACATGTTATCAATCACGGAATAATTTTTATACCCTTTATTAAATATATCTAAATGAATCAAAAAGAGGCAAATCGCATTAAAGAATTAATGGATTATTTTAGAAAAAATTTAGAAAAAGGATATTCTGTAGAATCTTTAAAATGGGCATTAGTCTCGCAGGGAAATTCGAAAAGAGAAATATTGAAAGCATTACAGATCGTCGAAGCAGAAAATAATTCAGAGATTAACAATAAAGAACAAACAAAAAACACAGAAAATTCAAAGATAAAAGTAGAACCCAAAAAAAGCTTTTGGAAAAATTTCTTTAATAAATAAAATATTAATTAAAAAAACGCCCGGACTAGGATTCGAACCTAGGGATCCAAAGGAAACCGGTTTGCTCGAAAATCTCGTAAAAATACTTTCTACGAATGTATCCTAATTCAAGACCGGCGCGATAACCACTCCGCCATCCGGGCTTACAAATAGGATAAAATAAGACTTTAAAATAGTTTCTAGAGGTATTTAACCAAACAAGGAAGCCAAACCAGCTGCAGATTCTTCTTTCTTCTCTTCTTTCTTCTCTTCTTTCTTCTCTTCTTTATCTTCAGCTTTTTCTGCACCAACAGCAGTAGATGAAACAGCAACACTAGCATTCTTTAATTCTGCACCAATATCTACTCCTTCAAGACTAGCAACTAATGCTTTAACCTTAGATTCATCAACAGTAACACCGGTAGCTAAAATAACTTTCTTAAGATTTTCTTCATTCACAGGCTGTTCAAGCTTATGCAATAAAAGCGCTCCATATATGTATTCCATTATGCTCCCTCCTTTACATTTTGATTATTTAAATCTTCCCCAACCTGCCTTTCTTCAGCAGGTTTTTCCACAGATTCTTCTTTTTCTTCAATCTTTTCTTCAGCAGGTTTTTCCACAGATTCTTCTTTTTCTTCAATCTTTTGCATGTTTTCAATTATTTTTTCTTCTGAAGAAGCTTTAGAAATAAAGTAAGCAATAGTTTCTTTTACAGGATAGTTAACTTTAATGGCAAAACTAAGAGCTTTATTAGCTAATTCATTCAGATCATTAATAGTTTTTTCAACATCGATTTTCACATCAGAGTAAAATTTATCTTCTACAGAATCATAAGCAGCAACTGGCAAGAATCCAACTTTCATAGGAGTAATGCCTAACTTAGCAAGAACATCTGCCACATTAGATGTAATTTCATCTCCTTTTTTAGCAACAGTAGCTCCAGATTTAATTTCAAGTTTCCCATTTTTAACAGCAACCTTCAATCCCACAGCGGATAATTCTGAAATTGCAGGACCCGGAACTAATTCTGTTGGGCCTGGCTCAATTGTAATCTCTTCCGGAGAGAGATCACCAGCTTTAGCTTTACTAGGGCTTTGGTTCTCTGATAATATTTTAGATAATTCAAAAGGATTTGAATTAGAAAAGAAAACAACAAAATCAGAATTTACAACTTCTTTGAGATTTTTCAAAGCACCCTTATCAATAGAATCTATTGCTCTAAGAAAAGAGCTTTTTTTAACATATCTAATCTCCGCTTTTCCCCGAAGATTTTTCTTTATTTCATTAAATTGTCTGCTAGGGAGATTCTTGCAAGAAGCAATTAAAACAGTTTTAAAATTTTTAATATTATCAGATAAATTTTTTACAGTTTCTTTCTTATCTTCCGGAATTGGCTTGTCTCTAAGAACTTTTTTATCTGCACTCATTTAATTTCAACTCCCAGAAGTTTACCCATAGTAAATTTAATATTAACATTTTTTACATTTTCTATATTATTAGGAAGTGCTTGAATAATAGAATTATAAACGGATAAAAGATTTTCCATAAGTTGTTCATCTTTCATATTTTCTTTTCCAACAGCAATTTTTATACTTGCTTCTTTGGCTCTTATTTTTATAGATTTAGAAATTCTTTCAAGAAGTGGATTAATCATTTCAGGAGTTTCTTTTGTAATAATTCCTAGCTGAGGGGATGGCATTTTTCCAGCAGGTCCCAAGGCTTTTCCAAAAGTTGTAGCAACAGAAGGCATTAAAGAAGCGTGCGCTATAAAAAAATCAAAATTATCGATAAGCTCTTTTAAAGCAGCTTTATCCTTATATTTTGGAAATTCAGGTTTAGTAACAGTTTTAACCAATTCATTTTTTTCAGTTAAAAAACCACAAACTTTTTTATCTTTAAATTTATGTGGAATATCTATAATTAGGGAAATATTATCTTTTCTTATATTGATTCCTTTCAGATTAATAATTAAGTCTAAGGTTTGATCAAATTTTCTTTTCTTTCCTTTTCTTAATTCTTCCAATGCTTGTTTAAGTTCCATTAAGCCCCATACTTTCTTTAAAGAAAGTTATATTTATCTCCTACATTATGCCCAGAATTCATAGAAAATATAACTCTAGGATGTAGTTAACGATAAGTCTTTGATAAAAAAAGAGTATTTAAATTTATTCCTCATCTAACTTGCCCAAATATTCTTTGATTCTTTCTATAGTTTCAGGAATCAAAAAAGATTCAATCTTATTCTTAAAAATATAAGACAAGGATTCAAATTCAGAAAGCCTATACATATTTTGTTTCTTATCTACTAACATAAGATCTCTCAATCTTTTTAACTGTCTCCTTACATTGCTTTCGGCTATTCCTCTTTCTCCAAGAGAATTATCTTTTCTTATTTGAATAACTTTCCCTATTATTTCTGTAGAACTAAGTTCCTTTCTTTCTTTTCTAGATTCTTCAAGAGAAAGCAAAATATCAACAACTACATCTCTAGAATCTCCAGGTTGAAGTAGCCCAAGACTCAAACAAATCTTTCGAATAAGCTCCCTTTTAGAATGATCAAAAGGCCGTTCATATCTTCTCAAAGTTATTTCTCCCAAAGGAACATCTCTTACCATAATATTCTCAAAACAACAATGATTATAAATCTAATCTTTCAACTTTATTTATGGAACTTCTAGCATTTTTAGGAGATGATAAAGAAACTTGGGGACAAGTTACTGGATTGATAAATAATGGGGATTGGGATAAAATAATATTAATTAAATCAGGCAGGGGAAAGGATTTTATGAGTCCAAAAAAATCTGATACAATAATAATTGATTCATCAAAGCAGTTAACAGAAATTAAAAATGAACTTATGGAAAAATTAAAAGGAAAATTTTCCCAATTAGAGACTTGTTTATCAATAGCTTCTGGAAATGGAAAAGAACACTTAGCAATATTATCTGCACTTTTAAATTTACCAATTGGAGTAAGATTAGTAGTTTTTACAAAAAAAGGAGTGGAATTTTTAACTTAAATTATTACCGCAAAAGTCCAGACTATCATCAACCAAATCAAGATGAAGATTATTGACCAAGTAGCCAAAGAGAAAGCTTTCCTTCCTAATTTTTCACTACCAGTTAACCCCCAGATTGTCAAATAAAAGAATCTTCCACCATCAAATATACCAACTGGAAGCATATTAACTAAAGCAACGCTTAAATTTATCAAAACTATCCACCAAAGAAGGTTATAGATAAACCATGCAAAATTTCCATTCCAAGAAGGAACATAATGAACAAAAGGATCTTTAATTTTATAAAGTTGTTTTGTTAAATAGCCAGAAACACCCTTATTTGAAGGAGATTTAAAACCAATTCCTATGAAAGATTTACCATTCCTTTCAGAAAGTTCAATTTCATATTCATTTGTTTCCCCATTTTCACCAGTCTTTATATTTACAATATCACCTGGAAGAGTAGTATCTAAAAAATTACTCAATTCAGAATGGGAAACTATTTTTTTCCCATCAATTTCTAATATTGGGCTTTTAAGATTAGCTCTAAAAGCCGGAGCATCATCAAAAACAATAATTCTTTCAATATTATTTTCAAGAGCATATTCTAGACTAACTGTTGGAACAATATAATTTATTCCTTCTACGCCAATTTCAGTCATATTATTCTCAAGATAATTATTTATTTCATTAAAGTTATTAATTTGCATTCCTTCAACAACTGTTATAGCAGCAAGGGGGACTACAGACTCAGCATAAGAATTAAAATTAATTCCAGCAGGGGTAAAGCTAACAACAAAAAACAAAGCCATAATTCCTCCAAATAAAATTGTCATCAAAATATTTGCAAAAGTTCCAGCTGCAAGAATTGATAATTGTGTGAATTTTTTAGCCTTTTGCATTTCTTTTTCATCCGGTTCAACAAAAGCTGCTAAAAACGGACCTAAAAATCCAAAACCTGTTGAATGAACTTTAATTTTATTCAACCTAGCGAAAATTCCATGAGCAAATTCGTGACTAATAGCAATTACAGCAATAATTATTATCCAATAAGTAAAATAGAAAGGGGGTAAGAAATCAAGCTTAAAAAGATCAGTAGCATAAGGAAATAAAGGTAAAATAGGAGGGATCTTTATTTGCTTAGCAATATCAGAAACCGAATAAATGTAAGTAAATTTAGCTAAAAGCCAGATCATAGATCCCATGAGAATATATCCGCAGCCAACTATCAAAAATTGCATTGGCCGAAGTATTTTTTCAAATTTTTCTGAAGTCCAATCAATAATCTTTAAACCAATTCTAGTTCTATAAAGGTACATTAACCCTTGCCTTTTCAAATTATGTTTTCGTTTATATAAAAAAACAATAGTTGCTAAAGTAAAAAGTAAAAAAAAGATCAAATCATAGAACATAAAACTTACCATCTTTTATTATTTTTCTCTAATTTTTCCTGCAATGACTTTTACAGGTTTAGCTTTAATTTTTCTTTTTGTTTTAAGATCAACAAAAACATTTTTGAATAATCTATTTCTAGCAGCAGGAATTGTAGTAGCCATTTATAATATTCTCCTAATTGATTTTTGCCCTTCAATATCCCAATATTCAACTTGTTTTTCTACTTCTATTTTGTCAGCAAGATCTTTAGGGAAACTAAGGTCCATTGTTTCAAAACTTTCTAAATCCATCACATTTGCAGTATTATCTGAAACACTAAGAACTTGAGCCTTTCTTTTATCAATATTAGGGACTTCAATTTTAGTACTTCCTGGAACAACTCCAACTCTTTTCTTTCCATCAAAAATTCCTATAACTTCCATCCTACATTTAGCATGTCCATGTTTTCCAGTTTTACTTACATCATTTGACCTAACAGTACAAGGAACTCCTTCCCAAAGAATAGTGGTTCCAATTTTAGCAGATGTAGCTCCAATTAATTTTAAGACCATTGAAATTATCCACAAGAAACGTTTATAAAACTTACTAACAAGTTTCATCGAATGGAAAAAACAAAAGAAAAAGATTTTGTAGAAATAGAATTTACTGGAACAGCCAACGGAAACATGTTCGATTCAAATATACCAGAAGATTTGAAAAAAATATCCAAGGAATCCAAACCTAAGAAAACAATAGTAATAATTGGAGAAGAAAGCGTTGTAAAAGGCCTGGATAAAAAATTAGAAGATAGGGAAATTGGAAAAGAGTATGAAGTTGAAATACCATATAAAGAAGGATTTGGAGAAAGAAAAAGAGAGCTTGTAAAAACAATTCCATTACATATATTTACCAAGCAAAAATTAAATCCTCAACCAGGATCTGCTTTTTTCATGGATAATGCGTTTGCAAGAGTAATTACAGTTTCAGGCGCGAGAGTTATAACTGATTTTAACAATCCCTTAGCAGGAAAAGATTTACACTATAAGTTCAAAATAATCAAGAAACTAACAAATGAAAAAGAAAAAGTAGAAGCCTTTTTTGAAAATTTTCTGAAGTTTGTTCCAAAATTAAAAATTTCAGAAAAAATAATTGTTAAAGGTCAAAAAAACTTAGAACAGATAATTATAGCTTTAAAAGATAAATTTAAAGAATTATTAAAAAAAGAGTTAATTTTTGAAGAAGAAAAAGAAACAAAAAAAGAAGAAAAAGTAACAGAAAAGGAAACCATTTTAAATAACTAAATTCTATTAATAATATGTTAGATCTTTTAATTTGGGGTGGTATTTTTGTCGTTAGTATATTTTTCTTAGTAAAATCTTCAGATTATTTCACAATGGCCGCTGAGAAAATAGGATTTTTTCTAGGGCTCCCAGCATTTATAATTGGAGTAACAATTGTTGCCTTTGGAACTTCCCTACCAGAATTAATTTCATCTTTGTTTGCCGTACAAAAAGGATATTCAGAAATTGTTGCAGCAAATGTTATCGGTTCAAATATAACCAATATTTTTCTAATTCTTGGAATTGCAGCAATAGTTGGGAAAAAAATCAAGTTAGATTTTGAATTAATCAGAGTAGATTTACCTTTGCTTATAGGGTCAGCATTTTTGCTATATATAACAATCATTGATGGAATTTTTACATTCCCAGAAGCAATATTATTTTTAGGATTAATCTCAATTTATTTGCTATATACTGCATCCACACTAAAAAAAGAGAAGGTAAAAAAATCTCATAAAATCAAGAAAAAAAAGAAACCAGAAATCAAACCATTTATTGTTCTTTTAATTAGTTCAGTTTTTATTTATTTTAGTCCAAATTATACAATAGAATCCTTACTAAAGATCTCAGAGATCTTAAAAATAGGAACTGAAATAATTGCCGTTGGAGCAGTTGCGCTTGGTACATCATTGCCAGAATTAGCAGTAAGTATTAATGCAGCAAAGAAAGGAAGATCAGAGATAGCTGTGGGAAATATTCTAGGTTCAAATATTTTCAATACATTTGCAGTAATGGGAATTCCAGCTTTATTTGGGAATTTAATTATTACAGAAAGTATCATTAGTTTCGCGCTTCCTGTAATGATCATGGCAACCCTTCTTTACTTTTTCATAACACAAGATAAGGAAATTAATTTATGGGAAGGATGGCTACTTTTAGCATTTTATGTATTATTCATAGGAAAATTACTAAATCTTATGTAATTCAGGACAATCACAATTATCACAATAATTCTTATAAACGTCTCAGAACTATTCAAAATATGGAAGATATCTCTATAGAAAAAGGGGGGACAAATTCTAATCAATCTATTGATAGAGAATTAGAATCTCTTCTGCAAAAACAATCAGCAAGAATAAAAGTAATAGGTTGTGGAGGAGGTGGAGGAAACTCAGTTTCAAGAATGAAAGAAATAGGAATAAAAGGATGCGAAGTGATAGCAATAAATACAGATGCACAAGATCTTCTTTATTCCAATGTAGATTATAAAATATTGATAGGGAGGGAACTGACACAAGGTTTGGGAGCAGGAAGTAATCCAAAAATCGGAGAAGAAGCAGCAAGAGAATCCGAACAAGAGATTAAAAAAAGATTAGCAAATTCAGATTGAGCGGCCCCAGTAGTTGCAGAAATTGCAAAAAAACATGGAGCATTGACAATAGGAATTGTAACACTTCCGTTTACAGTAGAAGGTCAAAAAAGAATTGAAAATGCTCAATATGGGTTAGAAAAATTAGAATCCTTGACAGACACTTTAATAGTAATTCCAAATGATAAATTATTGGAACTTGCACCAGAATTACCACTACATACTGCATTTAAATTAGCAGATGAAATATTAACAAATTCAGTCAAAGGAATAGCAGAATTGATAACAACCTCTGGATTAGTTAATTTAGATTTCGCAGATATAAAAACTGTAATGTCAAATGGAGGAGTTTCATTAATTGGAATTGGAGAATCAGATTCTTCAGAAAATAGAGCTCAAGAAGCCGTAAATAGAGCAATAAGCAATCCTCTTTTAGATGTAAATATAGAAAAAGCAGGAGGAGCACTTGTAAATTTAATAGGTGGGCCAGATATGTCTTTGGATGAATATAAAGTAGTAATGGAAGAAATAGGAAAAAAAATATCAACAGATGCTAAAATTATTGCGGGGGCGCAAATATCTGAGGATATGGAAAATTCAATAAAAGTTCTTTTAATTGTTACAGGTGTAAAAAGTTCACAAATCTTAGGATCAGAAATATCTTTGCCAAAATCAAAAGGTGATCAGCTAGGAGACGAATTAGGAATTGATTTTGTAAAAGAGTAATTTTAAAAACTCTTTTCTTTTTTTAAATTAATGAAATTAATAAGAAAATTAAGATCATTTTCAGTACAATCTTCCAGAGTTTGGAAAATTTTAAGAAAACCATCAGGGCGGGAATTTAAATTAATCTCTAAAATATCAGCATTAGGGATATTGGTTATAGGTTTAATGGGTTTTCTAATATCTGCTGTTATGAAATTTTTTAATTAGAAAAACTTTATAAACGGTTTAATTCCTCTTATATTGCTGCTTCTAGTTAACTAAGTAGCTGAAAGATGATTTTTATTATAAAAGTAACAACAAATAAGGAATCCAGAGCATTGGAAATGATATCTGAAAGAGCAATAAAAAATAAAATTAAGTTACTTTCAATTGCTAGCCCTTATGGACTTAGAGGTTATTTAATTATAGAAGCAAAAAACAGAGATGATGTAGAAGAAGCAGCATTTAATTTACCATATGTTAAGGGGATCATCGGAAAAACTGTATCTTTTGAAGAAATAAAATCAATGCTCAAACCAGAGATGGAAGATTTCAACATAAAAGTTGGCGATATAGTAGAAATGATTTCAGATCACTTCAAAAATGAGAAAGGAAAAGTTACAAGAATAGATAAGAAAAAAGAAGAAGTTGTTGTATCTTTATTAGGGGCCGCAGTTCCAATACCAATAACTGTAAAAATAGACAATGTAAGAGTCATAAGGAGAGAATCAGAGAAAGAAGATGATAGTTAAATTAATAGTTGAGGGTGGAAATATGAAACCAGGGCCAGCAGTATCCCAACAATTAGGTCCATTAGGAATTAATTTAGGCAAAGTTATTCAAGATGTAAATGATTCAACTGCCGGATTTAAAGGTATGAAAGTACCAGTAAAATTAGATGTTAATCCCAAAACAAAAGAATTTTTAATCGAAGTATCTTCCCCACCAGTCTCAGAGTTAATAAAAAAAGAAATAAATGTTAAGAAAGGATCAGGGAATGCTGGAAAATTATATATTGGAAACTTAGCAATTGAAGAAATAATTTCCATATCAAAAACTAAAATGCAAGATATGTTGGCAAAAGACTTGAAAGCTGCAACAAAATTAACTTTAGGTTCATGTGTTTCAGCAGGAGTATTAGTAGAAAATAAAAATGCTAAAGAGATTATTTTGGAAATAAATTCTGGAAAATATGGTGAAGAAATAGAAAAAGAAAAAACCGAGGTTTCTCAGGAAAAAAAAGAAAAGTTAGATGAATTTTTCTCTGAGACTAAGAAAAAACAAGAAGATCTAATTAAAGAAGAAGAAAAAGCTAAAGAAGAAGAAAAAGCTAAAGAAGAAGAAAAAGGAGAAGAAAAAGAATCAGGAAAATCAGAAGAAATAGAAATAGAAAAAGAATCTAAAGATGATGGAAAGGGGGGGAAAAAGAAATAAGCTTAAATATCCATTCTTACACCATAGTCACAAGGGGCTGTGGGGTAGCTTGGTATCCTTTCGGCTTTGGGAGTCGACGACCTCGGTTCAAATCCGAGCAGCCCCATACTATTAAAATGACATC
>PSPM01000035.1 GCA_004195435.1 Candidatus Parvarchaeota archaeon
TAGCTTAGTGCTTACCAAGGTTCGAATCCTTGTCCCCGCATACTTGTCTACTTTCTTGTAGGCCCCGTAGCTCAGTCCGGATTAGAGCACTTCCCTCCTAAGGAAGGGGTCGCAGGTTCAAATCCTGCCGGGGCCGTTTGGAAAAGATTTAAAATATAAACCTTTTCTATAAATACAAGCGCTATTAGTTTAGTGGTAGAATGTCAGGTTTCCAACCTGAAGACAGGGGTTCGATTCCCCTATGGCGCATCAAAAAATTAAATAAAATGTCAGAAAACACAAAGAATTGGTATGATAATTGGTACAAATTATTATTAATTCCTCCAGCAGTCCTATTACTCTTTTCATTATTGTATCTAGTAGATTTTAATTCAAAAAACGGGGACTTAATCTACAAAGATGTTTCTTTAACCGGCGGAACAACAATAACTGTTTTTGAGAAAAATATTAATTTAGAGTTGCTAAAAGAATCACTAAAGGTAAGCTTCCCAGATCTAAATGCCAGAGGAATTTCAGATATAAGGACTGGAGAAGATCAGGCTTTCTATATCGAAACTGCCTCAACTGTTGAAGAAATAAAACCGGTTCTAGAAGAATATCTAGGTTATGAATTAACAAAAGAGAATTCTTCAATAGAGTTCTCAGGAGCCTCACTTTCAGCAGGATTTTATAAACAACTGAGATTCGCAATTTTTTTAGCTTTCTTATTTATGTCAATAGTTGTTTTCATAATCTTCAAAACTCCCATTCCAAGTTTGGCCGTAATAATTTCCGCCTTTGCAGATATAGTATTTACAATAGTAACTATAAATCTCCTAGGAATTAATCTTTCCGCAGCCGGAATAATCGCTTTATTAATGTTAATCGGTTATTCAGTAGATACGGATATTTTACTAACTACAAAAGTTTTAAGGCAAAAAGAAGCAACAATAAATAACAGATTAAAAAGCGCATTTAGGACAGGAATGATGATGTCTTTAACTTCTATCGCTGCAGTAACAGTTGCTTTAATAATAATCTATTCTTTTTCAGAAACCTTAAAACAAATTTTTTCAATTCTATTAATCGGTTTATGCTTTGATTTATTTAACACTTGGTTTACGAACGCTTCAATAATTAAATGGTATGCCGAGGCAAAGAAAATATGATAAAAGTAACTTCAAGAATATGGATTTTAGGAATAGTCTTAGCAATTTCAATAATTTCAATAATAAATACAACTTCTGGGAATAAATTATTAATTCTTCTTCTAATAATTGGCTGTTTCGCAGCTCCTTCTTTTACAAAAACAAATAAAGCTGCAGTAACAATAATATTATTATTTTTAGCAACTGGAAGTTTTCTAATCTTTAGTTCATTAGAAACAGGAATTCTTGTCAAATCTATAGAAAAAGATTCAGAATTATTCAATCAAGGTTTAAGGCAAGGGGACATAATAACTGCCCTAAATGGGGGAGAAATATTGACCTTAAAAGATTATTCTTCAAAAATGGAAGAATTATTCAATGAAAACACCGAGCAAAGAATAGATATAGTTACCAAAAATAATGAATATATTATTTTTGCAGATGCCCCTCCAAAAATAACTATTCAAAAAATTTCAAAAACAAATATAAAAACTGGACTAGACATAAGTGGGGGAGCTAGAGCTTTAATAAAGCCGGAGGGAGAAATTTCAGACCAAGAGTTGGATGATTTAATAGAAATAAGTAGAAACAGATTCAATGTTTTCGGAATTTCAGATATAAAAACTAAAGCAGTTAAAGATTTAGATGGGAACAAATATATGCTAGTAGAAGTAGCTGGTGCAACTCCGGATGATTTAGAAGATCTACTATCAAAACAAGGAAAATTTGAAGCAAGAATCAACGATGAAACAGTATTTATAGGTGGGGAAAGAGACATAACAAATGTTTGTAGAAATGATGCAACTTGCGCAGGAATAACTTCTTGCAACCAATTAACTGGGGGATACTCCTGTAGTTTCGCTTTTACAATTTATTTAACAGAAGAAGCTGCAGAAAGGCATGCAGATATAACAAGAGAAATTCCAATAAATTTCGAGACAGGAGGCCAGTATTTAATGGCAAACTTAACATTAGTTCTTGATGATGAACCTGTAGATACGTTATTAATTAGCAAAGGATTAAGGGGACAAGTTACAACTCAAATTTCTATCCAAGGATCTGGACAAGGACAAACAAGAGAAGAAGCCTTCCAAGACGCTCAAGAATCAATGAAACATTTGCAAACAATACTTATTACTGGAAGCCTTCCTTACAAACTAGAAATTGTAAAATTAGACAAAATCTCTCCAGCGTTAGGAAACCAATTCGTATTTTTAGTATTCCTTGCAGGAGGTTCCTCCATTCTACTAACAAGTTTAATTATATTCGTAAGATATAAGAAATTAAAAATTTCTTTAGCTTTACTAATTACCGCCTTTTCCGAATTAATAATAATTTTAGGGATAGCTTCTTTTATTAAATGGAATTTAGATTTGCCATCGATAGCCGGAATTTTAGCAACAATTGGTACAGGGGTAGACCAGCAAATAGTAATTTTAGATGAGGCAAGAACAAGCAAGGAGATCAATATGAGGAGAAGAATGAAAAGGGCTTTATTTGTTGTAATGACTGCGTATATAACCTCTCTTTTCGCTTTATTACCCCTTTATTGGGCTGGAGCAGGGTTATTCAAGGGATTCGCAATAACCACAATAATTGGAATAACTGCCGGAGTATTCATAACACGTCCAGCTTTCGCAGACATAATTAAAAGAATAGAGGAATAATGTTACCGCGTTGGCATATATTTTGGGGATTAATATTATCAATATTTATTTGGTTCTTCCATCCAGAGATAAAAATAATTTACCTTCTTTTAGTATTTCTCTCTTCTTTTTTAATAGATTTTGATCACTATCTTGTAGCTGTTAAAAATACTAAAAGTTTGTCTCTTCAGAAAGCTTTCAATTATTTTGCATTATTAGGGAAAAATGAATTAAATAGGAAAAAGAAAAAAAGAAAAAAAGATCCTTTAATGATTTTCCATACAGCAGAATTTCACCTATTAGTTTTAGCAGTAGGATTTTTAGAAGAGGCGTTTTTATTTATTTTTCTAGGAATGTTTTTCCACTCACTTTTAGACATTATTTGGTTAATAAAAAATGATAGATTACATAAAAGAGAGTATTTTTTAATTAATTGGTTGCGAAATTGAATTAGTCCTTGCAAATCTTTTTAAAGAAGTAGCAGTTAGCAAAAAAATGAAAAAAATAAATTTTGATAAAAAATTTGCAATTATAATCCTTATTTTATTAGTTATTATGACTTTTGCAACCAAATTCAATGGGAATACAGATGTAAAAGATTATTCAAATGTAGCAAAATTTTTTTCAGGAGATTTAAATTCAAAAATTAGGAGTTCACATTCTTACCTCTACGGCTTCATTCATTCTCCTTTTGTAGGCCTTTTCGAGAATTTTCTAATTTTTAAAATAACTAGCTTAGCCTCAATTTTTCTAATAATTATTTCAGTTTATTTAATTTCAAATAAAAATAAAAAAGCATTATGGTTAATCTTAGCAAGCCCCATTAGCTGGTATATGGCTCCATGGATTAGTCCAATACAAATAGCTACTTTATTCTTTCTTTGGTCTTATAATTTTATAAAAAAATTTGACAAGGAAAACAAATTAAAACAGTTATTTCTTTCAGGGTTTTTAGCCGGAATAAGTTGGGCTTTCTGGGATGGAATTCTTTTTTTCATACCTCTACTATACATAAGTTTCATGTATGATAAAAAGCTGTCCAAATTGATATTTCTTTTAATGGCAATACTAGTAGGTTTAATCCCAAGATTAATCTTAGATCATTTTCTTTTTGGATTTTCCTTATTTGGAATAATAAGGCATATTTCAGCATCCTTAACGCTAACATTTTTAGGAGGATTTTATGGCCAAGAAAGTCTTGTAGGAATTTGGAAATTTTTATTAGTTTTAATTTATTTACCTCTCTTTACTTATCTAATAATAAATAAAAAAGATTCAAAAAATAGAAAAAAAAGCACAATTTTTATAATTCTCTCAATAATCCTTTTAATAATTAATTCACAAGTAAGGTTTGTATTCTTACTCTTTCCAATAATAATTTTACAGATATATGACCGGTTAAATAATAAACAATATTTTGTACAATTATTATTTTTTTTAATTATTTCACTGATAACAATAAATCCTTATCTAATACAAATAACTAATGATACAAATGCTAATAGTTTAGATGCAGTCTTTTTTAATTTAGAAAATTTGTATATTTCTTCAGAATTTAAATCAGATATCTTAAAAGAAGATTTAAAGAAAATAGGATTAGAGTATACTGGAGAAATTTTTTTAGTAGGAAATAAACCTGATACTTACGCAGACTTAGCAGAGCTATATTGGGGGTCAAGAATAAAAGAATTAGTAAGTATACAAGATTATAATTTAAAAGAAAATCCAAT
>PSPM01000036.1 GCA_004195435.1 Candidatus Parvarchaeota archaeon
TTAGATTACCTTTTTCCAAATTGGCTTCTTCTAAATTTGCTTCACTAAGATTTATTCCAATCAAACTAACCCAAAAATATTTATCTTTGAGTCTTTTACTATAATCTTTTGCATCAAATATTCTAAATCCCATATTATAAAACGCCCGAGCCAGGATTCGAACCTGGGAATCCACAAGGGAAACGGGTTCTCCAAACCCGCGCCGTAACCACTGGGCCACTCGGGCACAAAATTTATTATATGGGTTGCCTTTTAAGAGTTTTGATAAATTTATATTTATAATTCTAATCTAGAAACATAATTTTTTATATATGGCCATGAAGCTTTTGTCCATGATTCTATTTTATTTTCTGAATTTGAAAAGATTTCTTCCAATTCATTAATAGAATAAAATTGGCCATGTGCCATCTCACTATCTCCCTTTTCCACATTGTGTTTAGTTTCAGCTAATGCGACAACTCCAAAATGCACTTTTCCAACTTCATCAGAATCATCATTTATATAACCGACTATTTTAGGCAGAGGATAATTTTCCATTAAAACTTCTTCCTTCATTTCACGCATCATTGCAGCAATTATTGGATCAGTAGATTTTTCTTCTGTATCTTTATCTATATGTCCTCCAACTCCACAAGACCATTTATTCATTAGTCTTGTTTCTGAATAATTTTGCTTCCCTATAGCTCTTCTATATGCGAATATTTTTTTTGTTTCTGGATTAACTATCCAGACATAGGGGATAATTTGCTGAAAACTAGAATTTCTTTCAAGTTCATCATTTCTTTCTTGATATTCATATTTTTCCAGAATATTCTTAATAAAATCTTGCTGTTGTTCCTCTATAAAACCATCAAAAACTTTTTCCTTAAATAAATTATCTCTTTTAATCACTAAAATTTGTCTAGACATTCAATATTAGAATATAGGAAATTTATAAATTTATCACTCTTTGAGCTTATATAATAAATTTCTTTCTTTATCGGAATCTTTTGGAATTTCATCAATAGTTTTTGAATAAATAGAATTATGAGACTTTACTTCTTCAGGGCCTTTAGCCATTCTTTCCAATGTATTGGGAATCAATGAATAAGTTGTAACATTACAATCTAAAATCTCTCTTGATCCTCTCTCAACAGTCAATCTTATCTCATTTGGTAAATAATTTGAATCCATTTTAATCTTTCATCTCTATTTTAATTTGTACAGACCTAGGTATTTTAAGCATCATTATAGGATGAAGTATTCTATCTTCAGCAGGTAAATCAAGCACTCTTTTATGAACTCTCATCTCAAATCTATCAAAAGTTGCAGTTCCATCCCCACACGGAGATTTTCTTGTTGTTATTTTCAATCTTTTAGTTGGCAAGGGAATTGGGCCTCTAACCAGCAACCCAGTTCTAGAAGTTATTTCTTTTATCATTCCAATTACATTATTTAATTCTTTTATGTTTATGCTACTTAACTTTATTCTGACTTTTGCCATTATATATTATAAAAAATTCAGTTTTTAAAGATTCCGCTGAAATTATTTATGAACCTTGCACGCCGCGGGTGCAAGGTTCTTCCATCTCAGCCAAGTGAGATGAATATGATTCTCAATTCTGTATAGCAAGGTATTTAAAATTAATTAGATAGCTAAGCTAAAGAAAAATGGAAGGAGTGATATTTGAATTAACTATTGTCATTGTAATTGCTGCTGTACTTGCAATGTTTGGAAAATTAATTAGGCAACCTCCAATAATTGCTTACTTATTTACAGGAATTTTAGTTGGTCCTCTTGTTTTTGATCTAATAAATTCTACAGAAGTTATGCAAGCATTCGCCCATATGGGGGTAGCATTTCTTTTATTTATTGTCGGACTTAATTTAGACTTTAGAGTTTTAAGAGACGTAGGAAAAATATCATTAATTTCTGGATTTGGTTCTATGGCTTTAGTTTCTATATCAACATTTTTTATTGCAATAGGACTTCTTGGATTAGACTCAACATCTTCTTTATTCTTATCTATAGCTTTCGTATTTTCAAGTACGGTTGTAGTTGTTAAATTATTATCTGATAAAAATGAATTGGAAACCTTACATGGAAGAATTGCTTTGGGAATTTTAATAGTTGAAGATTTTGTTGCAGCAATAGCCTTGATGGTAATTCCAGTTATTGGTGCCGGAGATCCTTCTTTAATTTTCTTACAAATAGGAAAAAGTATCATGCTAATAGGTGGAGTCTTTCTTTTTTCCCATCTATTTTTATCAAGAGGCCTTATTGGTTGCAGTAATATTTGATTATCTTGGTTTTTCTTTAGAGATTGGAGCATTATTAGCTGGTATGGCTCTCGCTTCTTCCAAATACAGTTTAGAAATTAAAAGTAAGGTAAAAGGTTTAAGAGACTTCTTTGTAGTTCTATTTTTTGTATTCTTCGGATCGCAACTTGCAGGACCTATAACCTCTGAATTATTATATAATGCAACCATATTGTCTGCTTTCATACTTTTTGGGAAACCTTTAATTGTAATGACATTCATGAAATTTGCAGGAAATAAAAAGAGAACAAATTTCTTCACTGGAACTAGTTTGGCACAAGTTAGCGAATTTTCTTTGATTATTGTTTTACTAGGATTCAATTTAGGAATAGTAACTCAAGAGCTATTCTCGCTAACAATTTTAGTTGCATTAATAACTATCGCCACAAGTAGTTACATGATTTATTATTCCCAACCTATTTATAAAAAATTGGCTGGAATACTAGGAATATTTGATAATGATCAGCCAGAACTAAAAATAAGGAAAAAAAGTTCTAAATATGATATTGTTTTAATCGGACATAATAGAATTGGATTTAAATTACTAAAGGTATTTGAAAAAGAAAAGAAAAAGTATTTAGTTGTTGATTACAATCCACAAATTATAAAGAAATTATCTGAAAGAGGGATTAATTGTGTCTATGGGGATGCCAATGATTATGATTTCTTAATGAGTCTAAAACTAAAGAAAGCAAGAATTGTGATTTCTACCATACCTGAGTTAGATACTAATTTATCTATAAAAAATGCAATAGGTGAAGAGAAAACAATCTTTATTCCTACCTCTCATGCTATTTCAGATACTTTAAAACTATATGACTCTGGAGCAAATTATGTTATTATGCCTCATTTCTTAGGTGGTGAATTCATGGGCAATCTTTTAACACATTCTCATTTTGGTAGAGATCTTTTAAATAAAGAAGGTAAAAAACAATTAAAAGAACTAAAAGAAAGAGTATCTGAAGGGCATAGTCATCCAAAGAAATGACATCATGGTTCTTAAAAATGAAATTTATTCCTGCTGCTGCTGAATGGTTTCTTCATCTTTTAGAAGATCAGTACTACCTTTATTTCCAAGATTGATTAAAAGATCTATCATTCTAAGAATCAATTCTAAAGAAATTATCAAAATTAAAAAATAAATTATTTCTGAAAATAATTCCGGAATCATTCCTAATTGCCTAATAACTCTATCCAAAGAAAAGAATTGTGGATTCAATAAAAACAAAGTTAATAGAGAAAATGGAAATATTTTAGCAAGATCTTTTGATAGATCTTCTTCGTAATAAGAAAGTATCCTAATTGCTCCAACCATTGCCGCAGAAAGAATAATAATGCTATTAAGACTTTGAGTTGTTTCAGATAATGTTAATATTAATAAGGACAATACTGCAAACCAAATAAAAATCCAAATTGGCAAAATTATAATATACTCTACTAAATAAAATATAACTGCTAAAAATTTATTCAAAAAAGGATGTTTTGTCCGATTATACCTATTTAAATTTAAAGATATCAAATCCTTTTTTGAAAGATATCTATAAAATTTCCAAGTAAAGATTGCATAAAAAGATATTAAAATTGCAAAAATAAATACATTAAGTAAAGAGGCATACTTATCTGGCAAGCTATTCGTCAAAGATTCATATCCAGTAATTATACCATTTAAAAAAGTTTGAAAAACACCCATAAAAAGACTAGATAAATATAGTTTATAAATTTTTCAACTTTGTCAAACTTTAAATAATAATTTTTTCTTATATAGGCATGATAGATATCAAATTAATTAGAGATAATCCAGATTTGGTTAAAGATAACCTAAAAAAGAAATTTGCTGAAGAAAAAATTTTATTTGTAGATAAAATTTTAAAAAAAGATACGGAATGGAGAAAACTAAAAACTGGAAATGACAAACTAAGATATGAGAGGAATAAAATTTCTAATGAAATTGCAAAAGCTAAAAAAGAAAAATCGAATACTAAAAAATTAATGGAAACAGCAAAATCTATTCCAAAAAAGATTTCTGAAAATGAAATAAAAATAAATAAAATAAATAAAAATATTCAAGAATATATGGTGCAAATACCTAATTTAATTTCCAAGGAAACTCCTATTGGAAAAGATGATTCTAAAAATGTAGAACTAAGAAAAGTTGGCAAACCTAAAAAATTTTCTTTTAAAATTAAGAACCATATAGAATTAGCAGAAAATCTGGGATTGATAGATTTTGATTCTTCAGCAAAATCTTCTGGAAATGGATTTTATTATTTGAAAAAAGAACTTGCATTACTTAATCAATCATTAATTAGGTTTGCAATAGATTTTATGCAAAAGAAAAAATACGACTATATAGAAACTCCTTTGATGTTGAATAGGAAAGCTATTTTTGCTTCCATGGACAAAGAATCGCTAAAAAATTCAGTTTATAGTATAGATGGTGAAGATTTGAATTTAATAGGCACAGCAGAACAATCTTTATTAGCTATGCACGCAAACGAAGCAATCCCATATAATAAGTTACCTAAAAAATATTGTTCTTATTCTATGTGTTTCAGAAAAGAAGTGGGAAGTCATGGAATTAATGAAAAAGGTTTATGGAGAACTCATCAATTCAATAAAATAGAACAATTTGTATTTTGCCTTCCAGAAGACTCAGAAAAAATTTATGAAGAAATGTTGAAGATCTCAGAAGAAATAATGAAAAGTTTAAAATTACCTTATAGAGTTTTAGAAATTTGTTCAGGAGATCTAGCTGATTGGAAATACAGGAGTGCAGATATAGATGTTTTCAGACCTACAACTAATGATTATGGAGAAGTTGCATCATTAAGTAATTGCACAGATTATCAAGCTAGAAATTTGAATATAAAATATATTCATAAAAATGGAGAAAGAAAAGTTTTGCATACTCTAAATAATACAGCTCTTGCAACCTCAAGAATACTAGTAGCAATAATTGAAAATTATCAACAAAAAGATGGAAGCATAAAGATTCCAGATGTATTAATCCCTTACATGAATGGACTTAAAGAAATTAAAAAGTAGCTTTTCTATAAATTTTTAAAATTATTTTTTAGTTTTCTTTGGTGCTTTTTTCTTAACTTTTTTTGGAGTAACTTTTTTACTTTTTACTTCTACTACTTTTTTCTCAATAGTTTTGGGTTTTTGTACTCTCGGTCTATTTATTTCAGGCCGTTTTCTTTCCCTACTTCCGGAAAGACTTCCTAAAGCTAAAAGATTAGAAGCTAAAATTAAATGCACAATTATTGCAAACCAATCTCCAGTAGATTGGGACAAAGCAGCTATTACTAAAATTATCACTAAAGGCCAGGTAGTTAGTTTTAATCTCCAATTTATAAAAACAGAGAATCCGAAAACTAATTCAGATAAAATTAAAACCCAAGCAAAGAATAATGGGAGTGGAAAACCTAAATTAGAAATTATATTTGTCACACCTTCTGGCTTTATCACAAACAGTTTCAGACAAGCCTCAAAAATAAAAAGACCTCCCAAAAGCAATCTGTTAAGAGTCAAAAAGAAACTTCCCATAGTTTTCATAACATTAAGAAGTATTTAAGATTTACTAATATTTATTGTATACTTTTGCAACAATCCAACCAGAAACGTAACCGAAAACATAAGATTGTATTAGGCCCATTAGAAAAGTCCAATCTTCAAATGAAAAAGGCAAAGGGTATCTGTCAATTATACTAGTTCCATCAAAATTACTGAACCAAGACATAAAAGCAAAAAAGAATATAGCAACAGCAAATAAGGTTCCTACGGCATGAGCTAAAGAAAAAGGTCTTAAGAAAATTCCTCCAGTAACTGGGGCATTTTTTCTCACTGTTCTTTTTGTAGTTTTCTTAACCATGTTATACTTTAAAATACCTATTTTGATATATAAATGTTACCCATTTTTAGACAAAGTAAAACTTTAAAAATAAAGTTTATTTTTAGAACATGTGCCTCAATAGTATAGTGGCTAGTACATCGCCCTGTCGCGGCGGAGACCCGGGTTCGATTCCCGGTTGGGGCGTATTTTAAGATTAGACCAAGATTTATAAGTTTCAAATTATTATGTATTTAGATGATTCCAAAAATAGTTTTTAGGTACTCAAATATTCATGATTCCTTTTGGAAAAATTATCTAGAAATATTTTATAAGTTGAAAAAAGACCCAAGAACCAAAAAAATATTGGATGAATATCCTTCAAATAAGAAAATTATTAATTTTATAAATAAAATCAGGCCTTTATGGGAAAAAGATGAGAAAAGAATTTTAAAAGAAATTTCAAAAATAACAGGATT
>PSPM01000037.1 GCA_004195435.1 Candidatus Parvarchaeota archaeon
CCATTTATTTTCTTCCAGGAACACTCCAATCATAGTTCCTCAGTTTTTCAGTTGCATAGAATGTGTCATCATGTCCGTTTTGCTTGACAAGTTCCCACAAAAGAATCTCTTTCTCGGCTCTATCCAAAAGTCTAAGCTTTTTCTTCCCTTTATTATTTAGATCTTCTTTCAAACAGAAATTATCCATCTTAGTATAGAAATCAGCAGTTCCCTGAGTAGGAATTGCAAATTGACTCATTTGTAAAGGAACCATGGTTTTCTTCTCATTTTTATAATGATCTGCTATTTTCATATAGGCTGCAATTTCATGAGAACAAAAGTTGAAAATCCTTGAAGAATCTACATCATCTTCGAATCTATATCTAATATTGAATCTTTTATGAGGACAAATATGATCTGTGCTAACTTGATAGGCTATTGGCCACTTATTTCTAGTATCTTTCACCGGAACTGAGCTAAATTTAAGTTGATATCTTGAAGCCTTCTTCATCCTAGATGGAACTGAAACAATTATTTCTGCTCCCTCTCTATCAACTCTAGAAGAATCGTCATAAGCTTTAAGCTCTATTTTAGGACCATTCTCAGAATAAGTAAACATTTTCGCACCTTCCAGACATTCAACCAAAGAAACTTTTCTTTTTCTTTGATCTTTTCCAGATACTGGCATAAAACTATAGCCACAGTAAAAAACATTTTCCTTAATTTTATCAAAAGCTTCTTCCCTTAATTTAACAGGTTCGTCCCTTCCAATTAAAAGATTTCTGATAGACTTGCCTCTTTCTATTAGAACTTCAGGGCCGTGCTTCAAAAATTTCCTACTATTGAAATATTTAAAAGGAACTAGATTCACATCTAAAGGAATTACCAATCTAGTATCTCCGTCTAAAGAACTAATATTACTAACAAAATCCTCGCTAATTCTCCTCTCGCTACCAAGTTTGTTTGTTTCGCCAACCGTGTTTCTTTTAAAATAACTTTTTCTTTCCATTTTTCTTTAAAATTGAGATTTTTTCAAATATTTAAACCTTTCCTCCTGTTACTACTTCAAAGTTCTATCATATACATCATTTGATAAATTCAACAAACTATAAAAACCTGGAATAATTTAGATTAAAATGATTTTCGAACCAGAAACAGTAAAAGGATTCAGAGACTATTTGCCTCCTGAATCAGCAAAAAGAAACAAAATAAAGGAAATTGTAAGAAAATGTTACAAACTTTATGGATTTTTACCAGTTGAAACTCCAATGATTGAATTAGACGAATTAATGAGATCAAATACTCTAGAAGAGGAAGATGAAGCAGTATCAGAAAGATTTAGATTAAAAGATAAAGGAAGAAGAAACCTAGGGCTAAGATACGAATTTACATTTCAATTAGGAAGAATTTTCAAAAAAAACCCAAATATAAAATTGCCTTTCAGGAAATATCAGATAGGTGAAAATTTCAGAGACGAACCAATAAGAACCGGAAGAACAAGACAATTCACAATGTGCGATGCAGATATAATCGGAGATTCTTCACCAGCAGCAGATGCAGAATGTATTTCACTTGTAACAGACATATTAAAAGAATTAAAAATAAAAAACTTCGAAATACAAATTAATAATAGAAAAATTTTGGATGAAATTATAAGAAGTGTAAGAATTAAAGAAACAAAAAAGGTAATGAGAGAATTAGATAAAATAGAAAAAATCGGTGAAGACAACGTAAAAATAAATCTTAAAAAATACGCAGATTCCGGACAAATAATAACTTTATTCAGATTATTAGGAAAGGATTTGAATTTTTTCAAAGAAAATTTATTTGAAGGTTCCGAAGAATTAGATGAACTAATTAAATTATGTAAATTATATGGGGTGAAAATTAAATTCAATCCTTTCATGATCCGCGGATTTAACTATTATACTGGATCGATATTCGAATTCATGGTGGGGAAAACAGCAATTGCCGCTGGAGGGAGATATGATAATTTAGTTGGAAGATATATCGAAAGAAAAATTCCTGCAGTAGGAATCTCTTTCAGTTTGGAAAGCCTGATGTCCTTATGTGAAAAAGAATTGTCTGAATTAAAAACAGATTACAACCCTCGAACATTAATCCTATCACTTAGTCAAGACAAGGAAGCAATCAAACTAGCTAAAACCTTTAGAAAATCAAACATTTCATGCGTTTCTATGTTTGGGAAACCTGGAAAATCTTTAGAATTTGCTAATTCTCAAAAAATACCTTATGTAATCTTTATTGGTTCAAAAGAAATAGAAAAAAAGAAATTCAAATTAAAAGAGATGTCTACCGGAAAAGAAAAACTAATGAACGAAAAACAATTAGTAACAAAATTATCTAAAAAATAAATTATTGAAAACTTTCAGATTTTCCAAATCCTGTTTCTACATTAGACTCTTCAGACTTTTGTTTTTCATATAGACTTTTTAACATAATCCAAATCTCTTCGAAATGTCCCTCTTGTTCTAACCAGACTTTCTGTTGATTATCTAAATGCAATAAAGAAATAAAAGAATTAATTTTCTCTTCTTTAGTTTTTTTATTTGATCCTTTAATTAATTCTGAAAAAGCAAATCTTTTTTCTCTATTAGAAAATATTTTTTTTAATTTTGAATAAACTTCTTTTATTTTATCTTGTAAATTGAACAAATTTTTTGTTATAACCATTCCAATTTCCCTATGTTCATGTTTGAAAATAATTTCTCTTTTTATTCTCCTATTTTCTGTTTTAATCGCTTTTCCCAAAGAAGACATCAACTCTGCCAAAGTAACTCTTCTAAATCTAGGTAATGGCGTCCTAGGAATTATATCTGGAATTTCGCCATCTTCTAACTCTATTCTTTCTTGTTCATAAGTCTTATTTTCCTTTTTTCCATAAAGGAGGGAATCTAATCCAGGCAAATCAGAGTTTAGCAAAATATCAGTCTTTATTCTAAGCAAAAAAGATGCTGCTAATAAAACTTTAGAAGAAACAAAAAAGTTTTCTTCATCCAAATCCTTAATTTTTTCAAGATATTTACTAGAAAGCAATGTTAAATCAATATTCCAAGGATCTAACTGCTCAGTATTTATTAAATCATAAATAATTGCCTGCCAACTTAATTTCTCTCCAAAGAGCAAATCATGAATTTGATCCTGTCCAACCATATCTCTTTTTTTATCCATAGATTAATTAGAAAAGCTAGGTTTAAATTCTTTTTCAACAGAAAAACAACAAAAAAAGCCTTAAAATTACTGTCTTCATTTGAAAGTTACAACATACCGAAAGATTTAAATATCTGGAGTGGATCTTATTAGTATCACCTCTTTTTCCCCGGGAGAGGACATTTAATCTATCTATTTTAGCGGATTAGGTCTCCTCTTCCAGGGTTTGATATTAATTAACATTAATGATTTTTATAACATTAAAACAAAAATTTTCTTATAAAAGTATCGATTGCTATAACTAATTAAATTTAGTATAATGGCACTTTCCGCAATATTCTCTTTCTTGTCCGGTTGCTAAAAAAATTCCAGGACCACATCTTGGACAATTCTTTTTCCTGATTACTGAATCTCCTTCAATAGTAAAATGAGCATATTTCTTGCCAGTAGGTTTATTTTTGTGTGGTTTCTTTCCTTTCTTATCTCCAGATTTTCCTTTCCCCATTATTTCTTTTTCTCCTTTTTCCTAGGTTCATATTTCTTTTTTAATTCTTCAGAATCATAAATAAATACTTCAATCACAAATTCATTAGAACCAAAACTATTCTTTATAGATTTTATAACAAAATTTGCTTCATCAGTTTTAAAATTTTTAATTATATCTTGTGTAACTTTTTCTTTTCCAGGATTTGAATCATATGTCTTAGCAACTTTTAATTCTTTTCTACCTAATAGTTTATTATCAAATTCTTCAACAACTTTCATCTTAACCTCACTGCAAATAAACCTTTTTCCTTAATCCCAATTTGATCAGCAATCTCGGAATCTTCTGGATCTAATACATAAATTTTTCCCCTAAAATTATCTACGCTTTCAGAAACTTCGCAAAATGGACATTTTGCAGTTTCAAAAATTCTTCTACATTTCTTACAAGCTTTTTCTTTCGCCATTATTTATTTTTTTCCTTTTTAGATTTTTTAGCAATTTTCTTAGCTTTAGAAGCTTCTTTAAGTTTATCTTCTTTTATCCATTCAAGTTTTCCAAGCCCTGGTTGCCTCATTGTCAAACCAATTTTAGGTTCTCCAGATTTAAAGCTTATTGCTACAATTCTAGCAAGACAATTATCTCCAACATTCAAAGATCTCTTTGTTGATTTACCTTGTAAAATTCCAGACTTATTTATAGACACATAATCTTCCATTGTTTGAGAAATATGAATATCATTCCTTGAGAATTAGCCATACTCATAAAAGCTCCAAAATTAGTTATTTCCTTAATTGTTCCAAGAACTAATTCATGCATTTCAGGTTTCCAAACCAATACTCTAAATCTAGATTTGTAAAATGCAGCTCCATCTCCTGGAATTATTATTCCATCTCCAACATCTTCTACTGAAATAACACTTACAACAAAACCTAAATCTTTACTAATAGAACTAACATAACTCTCATCTAATTGTTTTTCAATAGACTCATGAGTAGGCAATCCAAAATGTTTAGGTTCAACTCTAATATGGTCTTCAACTTCAGCTAAATAGAACATGCTAACTTGAATTAAAGATGGTTTTTAAAGATTACTACTCGACTCCGACAGCATTTTTTGCATTAAAAATTACAATCTTTTTAGGAATATTTCTTTTTATGAATTGATCCAAAGTAGCAATGTAAACTCCTTCTTTTCCTTTCTTAATAAGGCCATCATCAACATTTCTTGTTCCTAAACTAGTTTTTTTAATTTTTCTTTTTTCAAAAATATCGAAAATAGTTTTAATACAGATACGATCCTCTTCTGAAGTTTTAGATCTGGAATGCAAATCTTTCAATTCTTGAATGACTTCTTTAGGAATTTTAACCATAAAGCCTTGTTCTTCTAATTGAGATAAAAAATCAATTCTCTTTCTCATACAAGAAAGAATAAAACTCGTATCTAAAATAACTTCCATAAAAAAAGAAAGAAAAACAAACTTATTAAACTTGCTATTCAACAAATTTATATAATCTTTCTACAAGATATTAAAATGAGAGAGGAAAAGCATATAATTGAAATTCTAAAAACTACTCAAAAAGCTCTAAAACAAAACAATTCCTCGCAATTACAAGAATTATCAAATAAGACTATTCATTCTGCATCTATTTACCAACACACTGATCTGGTTTTAATAGCCATCTTAATTTATTCTTTAAGTAAAATCTCGATGAAAAGAGAAGCTCTGAAAATAAAAAATTATAGTTTATTTGTTGAAAAAATAAATTCATCTATAGAAAAGGCCATAAAAGAATTGAGAAAAAAAGATTATGGGAACTTCTTAAAATATTTAAAAGAAACAAGAGAAAAAATAACAAATATCACTCCAAATCTAGAGCCATACATAAAAGAAGTATTCAAAAAAGCATCCATAAATAAAGCATCTAAAATTTATGAACATGGAATTTCCTTAGAACAAACAGCAAAATTATTGGGAGTTACTCAATGGGAATTAGTTGATTATATAGGTCAAAAACAAATAGCAGATGAACCATATAACTTATCAGCAAATATCAAAAGAAGAGCTGAACTAGCTCTAAAATTTTTAAAATGAAAGTATTAATTTTAGATTCTGGGCCCTTGATAAATCTCTCGATGAATGGACTTCTTTATTTAATAGAAGATCTCAAAAAGAACTTTAATGGGAAATTCATAATAACAGAACAAGTCAAGAATGAAGTTTATGATCGCCCAAAGGGGATAAAAAGATTCAAGCTTGGAGCTTTAAGAATCAAAAGTTTATTAGATAAAAAAATTATCGAGTCTCCTTCTTCATTAAATATAACAAATAAGTTTATAGAAGAAAAAACGACGGAGATGATGGATTTAGTTAATCATTCTTATAAATCAAGAGGCCAATGGATAAACTTAGTAAGCAAAGCAGAAATGTCCTGTTTAGCTTTGAATCAAGAACTAATAAAACAAAAAATCGATTCAATAATTGCGATTGATGAAAGAACAACTAGAGTTATTTGTGAGAAACCGGAAAATCTAGAAAAATTAATGACGAGAAGACTTCATAAACAAGTAAGATTAAAAAATTCTGAGATTAAAAAATTAAAAGATCATAAAATAATTAGATCTTCAGAATTAGTTTATGTTGCCTATAAGAAAGGAATAGTCAAATTAAAAGATCCAAAAGTATTAGAAGCGCTAATTTACGCAACAAAATTTAAAGGTTCCTCTATTTCCTTTGAAGAAATTGATGTTTTAAAGAAACTATAAATGGGCACGGAGGGAATTGAACCCCCGGCTACTGGTCTGGAGCCAGTTATTTTACCATTAAACTACGCGCCCTTGAGAATAATATTCAGAAAACAAGTTATGTTTTAAGCTTTACTAAAGCTAAATAAATTTATAAAAACAGATTGCCTCCCTATAAGATGAAAAAGGGGTTAAAATCGAAAAAGACGATTAACTTTCAGAAATGGATAATTCCCATAATTTTAGTTTCATTAATTATTTTTTCTATTCTTTATGCACAATCTCCTTATTTTAATTCTAAAATAACTGGGCACGCTTTTGAAAAAATTTCTGACGATGAAGATTCCATTTTTAAATCCTTAGAAAAAAAAGAAAAAGATAGAAAAGAGAAAAAGGAAGAGAAGAAGAGAAAAAAGAAA
>PSPM01000038.1 GCA_004195435.1 Candidatus Parvarchaeota archaeon
AGAATCAGATAATGTTTTTTTAAAAGCATTTGAAATTGGAAATTCTAGAGAAAAAGTTATTTTGAAGGAATCTTTGAAAAAAATTTATTTTGCTCAAGCTGAATTTATTATTGAAAAAGATAGAAGGATGGCAGCTAAAAAGATATATGAAAAAATTTATTCTTTAGAGTTAGATCTTTTTGAAAAAGATTTTGTTAAGGAAAAATTACTTTTATTATATGATAGACTAGGAGATATTAAAGAATATTATAATCTCCAGAAAGAAGATTAATTAATTATAATTTATTCTCCAAAACTCTCAAGAAGTTCTTCTGGGTCGATTCCTTCAAATTCTTCTTCTTCAAAAGAGGAGTTTTCTTTTTTTTCAGATTCTAAACTGCTCACCATCTTTTATGAATCTGTTGAGAAATTTTTATATATAAAGTTTTTGTAAATAAAATTAAAAACAAAAATTTAAATACTCATTTAATGATTACATCTGATAGAAGATAGTGTATTCATTAATTAAATTAACTTCATGATCACAGAGAGTATGTTTTGGATAAATGTTTATTAAACACTTCTTTTATTAAAAATATAAAATGGCAAAAATAAGTCCAGTTTCAATAAAGTATATGATACATGCAACTTTTGAATCTGAAGGTCCTTTAGAAAAACCTGATGTAATTGGAGCTATCTTTGGCCAAACAGAAGGCCTTTTAGGAGCTGATTTAGAGATGAGAGAGTTGCAAAAAGAAGGAAAAATCGGTAGAATTGAAGTTGACCTCAATAATATAGAGGGGAGAACTATCGGAGAAATCTTAGTTCCTACTGCATTAGATAAATCAGAAACAACAATAATTGCAGCAACTTTAGAAACTATTGAAAGAATTGGTCCTACAGAATCAAAAATAAAAGTTACTAAAGTTGAAGATGTTAGAGGAAATAAAAGAGACTATATAATCTCTAGAGCAAAAGAATTACTAGGAAATTTAGAAACTTCAGGCAATGTTGGAATTGCTAAAACTCTTAGAGAGGAATCTAGAATTTCTAGAGTGCAAGAATATGGATCTGAAAAATTACCTGCTGGAGATTTATCTGGGGAAGAAATAATTGTAGTTGAAGGTAGAGCAGATGTTCTTAACTTATTAAAAAATAGAGTAAATAATGTTATAGGGATGGATGGTTCTAAATTACCAAAAACTATCTCTGAATTAGGAAAAGAAAAAGAAATTACTTTATTTATAGATGGTGACCGTGGTGGAAAATTAATTGCCAAAAATGTTTCTGACAATGCTAATATTAGTTACATTGCTACTGCGCCTGATGGAAAAGAAGTTGAAGAATTAACTGGAAAGGAGATATTAATTTCTTTAAGAAAGAAAATTCCAGCTCCTAAATTTTTAGGCAGAACTACTGCCTCCAAAATTATGAGCTCTGTTGAAGATAATTTTGGAGGAGATATAAAGAAATCAATGAATGATAAATATTTAGAAATAAGAAATAAAAAAAAAGCAATGTTGGTTGACTCTAAATTTGAAACAATAAAAGAATCTTCACTTGGGGAATTAATTAGTAATGTTAAAAGAACAAAAAAGAAAATCTTTGCAATTATTATTGATGGCACTGCAACGAAAAAAATTGTTGAAGTGTGTGATGATAAGGGAATCCAGAATTTAGGGGCTAAAAATTTCTCATATCTTGGAGAATCAAAAATTAATTTAGTAAGCTTATGAGGTAATTTTAAATATTTGATTTTATTTTAAATTTTATGAAATATGATTTAAAAAAGATAATAATTGGCTTTCTCACAATCTTAGTTCTGATTGAATATGTTCAGATGTTTCTTGTTTTGAAAGAAATATGATTTCTTGTAAAAAAGCTAACTTTATTAATAATCAACAAGAAGCTGTTTGGAATTATGATATTAAAGGTGTTTCTGGAGAAGAATGTGAAATTGAGGTTACTTTAGAGCATATAATATCTGGGAAGATAAATTCAGAAAAATTGCAAGGAAAATCTATGAGCTGTTTTTATCCTCCAAACGTATTTGAATATCCTGAGAAGAATCTTGATCTTTGCCATGGTAGATTAAAAGAAGATATGCAAGAACTTATCTTAATTAATCTCCATGAATATGTTCTAGACAACTTAGATGTAATTGGTGGTGGAGTCAGTGAATTATAATGTCTATTAAGTTTGGGCCTGCTGGACTTGGATCAGTTAAAACTGCGGAAAGGGTTCTTGAAGAATATTATTCTAGAGGATTTAGAGCTTGTGAAATTGCATTTACATATGGAGTATATATTAAAAAAGAGGAAGATGCAAAAAAAATAGGGAAAAAAGCGAAAGAATTGGGAATCTCTCTTAGCATTCATGCCCCTTATTATATAAATCTGAATTCTGAAGAAGCTTCAAAAATTGAAGCTTCGAAAAAAAGAATTTTAGATTGTTGCAGAGTTGGTGAAATACTTGGAGCAAAAAGAGTTATTTTTCATCCAGGATATTATGGGAAAAATCGTGAAAAAGCTTATGAAAATATAAAAAGGGAGATTCAAGATATTCTTGCCGTTATTAAAAAAGAAAAATGGAAAATAAAACTTGCCCCTGAAACTATGGGAAAGGTTAATGTTTTTGGAAGTATTGATGAAATTTCTAGATTAGTTAAAGAAACAGATTGTAGTTTTTGTATAGATTTTGCACATATTCTTGCTAGAGAAAAAATTGTTGATTATGAAAAAGTTAGAAAATTATTTCTACATAAAGAATGGCATATACATTTTTCTGGGATTATCTATGGTGAAAAAGGAGAGAAAAAACATAAAACTACTGAAAAAAGGGAATGGGAAGAATTGCTTAATAATTTACCTAAAGATAAAAAACTTATAATTATTAATGAAAGTCCTACAATGATTGACGATAGTTTAGAAGGTATCTATTTGAGTGAAAAATTTAATTTTTAATTCTTTTTATTTTTTCTATATTTGATAATCTTTCTTTTGCTCTATTTGGATTATTTTTACAAATACTTAAAATATTCAACATTTTTTTAAGTATTTCTTCATAACTTTCCCTATTATGTGTTTTTAACTTGTTTAATCTTTTTTTTGTTTCTTTACTTAATTTTATCGTCGTTATTTCCATTCAAAGTATACCTAAGTATACTTTTTAAAGTTTATTGTTACTCTTGAATTGTATCAAAAGTGTTATCACCATAAAGTTTATAAAGTGTTTCTAAGTTCTTATTTTAATTAAATTTTATAAACAAATACCAATGAAAAATATGAAAAATATAGGTTTATTTGTTACAACAGTAACTCTAGTTATTCTTGCAACAACTTTTGTACTTGCTACAGGTAGTTTTGCCACAATAAATGATGTTGCAGTAAATGGAGTCGAAGATTTCGGCCCTAATGATACTGTAGCTGTTTTTGCTGATGAAACTGTTTCTGTCAGAGTTGTATTTACAGCTTCTGAAAATGCAGAAGATGTTAGAGTAATTTCTAGAGTATTAGGAGAGCCTGGCCTTTCTGAAGCTTCTGAAAGATTTGATGTGTTATCTGGTAATACATATAGTAGAACTATGCATGTTAATCTTCCAGCAGACTTTAATGAAGACGAACTAGAAAACTCTTACACACTTGAAGTTAGTTTAGAAAATAACGATCAAGTGGCTGATGAATTAGGAATCAATTTATTGGTTCAAAGATCAAGTTATGGTCTTGAAATTTTATCAGTAGAGTCAGATAGTGAAGCTATGGCTGGAGAAACTATGATTTTTGACGTAGTAGTTAGAAATTCTGGAAGGCACCAAGCTGAAGACAATTTTGTTAAAGTTAGTGTTCCTTCCCTAGGTATTAGCAAAAAAGTATTTGTTGGAGACATGCCATCTACGGATAGCACTGACCCCGACGAATTCAATAGTGTTAATGTCCAAGTTGCTCTAGAAATACCTTCAAACGCTCAAGAAGGCTTGTATACTGTCGAAGTAGAAGCATTCAACGATGACTCCAGTGTTATGGATTCAAGAAGAGTGCTTGTTAGTGGTTCCACTGATGGAACAAATGTTTTCGCTTCAACAACTAGCAAAAGATTTGCTGCTGGTGAAGATGGAACATATACATTGACAGTTGTTAATTCAGGAAATGCCATTAAGGTATATGAATTAGTTCTTGATAGTACAGCTGGATTGACTGTGGATTCTGACGAATCTATGATTGCAGTTCCAGCAGGAACTGGTAAAACAGTTAAATTGAGAGCTACAGCTAATGAAGAAGGAACTTATGACTTTACTGTTAACCTTCATTCTGAAGGCGAATTAGTTAAGTCTGAAAGTTTTACTGCTAAAGTACAAGGTAATGCAACAACTGAAAATACAGCTGTTTTGCTTACTGTTATTTTGGCTATAATCTTTGTAGTTCTTTTAGTTGTTTTGATAGTACTGTTAACAAAGAAACCTGAGAAATCAGAAGAATTCGGAGAAAGTTATTACTAATAACATTTAAAAATTTTTTATTTTTTTTATTTTTTTTAATAAGATAGGTGATTCTATTTAATAATGGGAATCGAGGATAAAATTATTTTTCTAAATCTAAACTTAATACTTTAGAGATTCCCTCATGCATACTAACTCCATAAAGTGTATTTGATTCGTTGATTATTGCATCGTTATGAGTTATTATGATATATTGTCCGCTCTGTAAATGTTTTCTTAAAAGATTAGATAATCTTTCTGAATTTCTTTTATCTAATGCCGCATCTATCTCATCTAATATGTAAAAATGATATGGTTTTAATTCCTGTATTGCAAATAAAAGTGATAAAGCTACTAAAGTTTGTTCTCCCCCTGAAAGAGAAGTTACATCAAAATATTTCCCTTTAGCCATTTTTATTGCTATGTTTATTCCACCTTCAAATAAATTTTCTTTATTTTCTATTTCTAAATAGGCTTGACCTTTTGAATATAGTCTGGAAAAATTGGATGTGAATAACTCGTTAAGTCCTTTGAAAGTTTTCATGAAGGTTCTTTTTTTCTTTCTATCTATTTCTTCAATTATTCTCAAAATATCTATTTTTTCTTTTTCTAAAGTGTCAACTTTTTCTTGGACTATATCATACTCTTTTTTTATTTCTCCATAAACTTCTAACGCTCTCATATTTATTAATCCAATCTTTTGTATTAATTCTTGTGATCTTGATAATCTTTTCTCTAGTTCTGTTGTTGAAATCTTAATTATTTCTATTCCAGAGAACTCTTTAAGCTCCATATCTATTGCCTCTTTTTCTGCTTCTAATTTCGCATTTCCTATTTTAAGATAATTTGATTGTTCCTCAATTTGCCTTGATTCATTTTGGTAAGTTGATAAATTATAACTTTCTTTTTGAATTATACTTTGTAAATTTTCTCTTTCATTTAATTTTTGTTTAAATTCTTCATTTAATCTCCTTTCTGCTTCTTCTCTTTTTCCTAGAAAATCTGCTTTTATTTCTAATTCCCCATTTATTTCTTCTATTTCCCCGTGTATTTCCCCTATATCTAATAAACTTCTTTTAATGACTTCTCCTATGTTTTCTAATTCCCTTTCTCTATACAGTAAGGTTGTTTCTGAATCTTTATCTGTTCTAGAAGAGATCTCTTCTATTTCCCTTATTTTTGAACTATATTTTTCTTCTATCTCTCCTAAATTAATTATTTTATCTTCTAAGTTTAATTTTTTCTTTTCTAGTTCGTTAAATTCTTTTTTTAATAGATTCTCTTCTTCAATTAAATTTTTCAAAAATTCTTTTTTTTCAAAAATTATTCTTTGATTTGATAATTCGTTTTTACTTTTTATTATTTTATTTTCTATT
>PSPM01000001.1:0-392 GCA_004195435.1 Candidatus Parvarchaeota archaeon
TGCCTATAAATTTTGATCATACCATTAATAATCCTGGTGGATCAATTACTTACACTTGGATCGTTGAACAAAATCTATTGCCTGATTTTGACTTTGGTTCATTAAGTCCAACTACTGAAATTCAACAGTCGCCATTTGACCTAACATTTACCTCTCCTGGTGAGAGAGTAATAACTCTAAGGGCAACTAATAGTGCTGGTTTATCAAGCGAAACTCAAATAGCTATTTTGATTATTGATCCTGCAACTTCTGGGATGATAACTTTCATTGAGGCTCCTGCACATCATGAGGTTTTGGAATGGACCAGTAGTGGTCTTTATCAAAATGTTCATTTTGCTGCCGAGGATAGTTTTGTTTTGGAAGTTACACCTAGTATTGAATCAACTAATTGC
>PSPM01000001.1:400-30066 GCA_004195435.1 Candidatus Parvarchaeota archaeon
AAATGATCCTGAAGGAGTAATTGATGGTCCTTGTCCCATAGGTAATTCTCCTCAACCTTATAATTCAATGATTTTTGATTGGACTTTTACTGATGTAGATTCTGTTAGTTCATCTGGCGATGGTATGACAACTCCTTTCCAGACTTATACTTCTAGCGAAGCAAGAAATGATAAAATTAGTAGATTGATGATTACTGATCCTACTGGACCGATAGAAACTTTTGAGAGAAGATTTACACTAGGGCAATGTATTTCTGGTGGATCTAGATTCTTAGATATTTCTACTGATAATTCAGGTATAGAAAGAATCACTGAATTAGGTACTTTTGATGGTCTTCAGGACTACTCTGCAAATGCTTGTAAAGGACCAGATGGTCTTCTTGGAGGGGGTGATGATTGTTGCCCTATTAACTCGATATGTACTGAAAGTGATGGTTGTGTAATTGAAGCACCTGAACAACTTCAGGGATGTAATTATTATACTGATTTGGGTGAAGTTGCTTGTTCAAATTATGAACAAAATAAGCTTGAAAGTGATCCACTTTATGGTGAACTTGGTTGTGGTCAAATGTGCGGTCTTTCTCCCGCACAGAATGGTATAGATTGCGGATGTATTTGGATTGAGAGTACCGGGTTATGTTCTATAACTGATACAACAATTCCGGCTGATAATTGCCAAGGGCCTGAATGTCCTATTGGTGCTACGTGCGACGAAGAACCTAATCCTAGTGGTTGTAGTGGTTGTGGATATAGTAATTATCAGTATACCGAATGTATAAATGGCTTCCAAGATATTACTGTAACAGCTACGCTTGCTGATTCAAGTAGTGGTACTTGGACTGATAGTTTGGATGTTTCTTGTACTTCTGGCACTGAAGGGGATTCTTGTTCTTGTACTGATCAAGGTATTGTATCTACTTGTAACTCTCAAACTTGGCTTGCTGTTCCATGCGGTCAGTTTAACATAGAACTTCCATTCTTTGGCTATCAGCAATTCCTTTCTAGCCTAGGAATTATATTTTTAATTTATCTTTTCTTATATCGGAAAGAGGAGAACTAATGAAAAAGGGACTTATTTACTTAGGATTGTTTTTACTTTTCTTTTCTTTGGTTTCTGCATCTTATCAATATAATTCCAATAATGTTGTTGCAATTTATTCTGAAGGAAATGAAATAGATGGAACTGTTAGCATGAGTTTTAGTGATGAGCCGGCTGGTTCAATTTTTAGAACTAATTTTGATGGAAGTGTTAATTTATTATATTTATTAGAAGCTAACGGTTTTGTTAACGGTTTAGATTTTGATTGTGATCTTGCAAATTGTTTTTCTGATTATTCTGCTGATCAAAGCATAGTTGGTTTTAGCTTGGGAACGGAAAAGAAAACTATTGGATTGAAATTAGATGGGTCCAATGTAAATGTTCAAGAAATTCATTTCAATGTTGCTGGACCGGCTAGCCCTCCTAGTTGTGAACCTCAGTTGAAATTAGATATTTTAGATAATGATGAAGACTATATAGTTAGTAAAAGTTATTCAGAAGTTGCTTGCGGAAATGCGAATTATGGATGTTTTGTAGATTCAGATTCTGATTCTAATTTAAAAGCAAGCATACAACAAACTGTCGATTATTGTGAAAAAATTTCATTAGGTTCTATGCCTGCTGTTAAATTAGGGGCGAGAGTAACTGATAGCACAGAAGGTCAAGCAGATTTGAAAATGACTTTATATAACGAATTTGGAAACTACATTGCTGATTGTGATCTTCCAGCACATTCTGGAGGAACTACAAATTTAGAATGTTTAATTGAATATTCTTCTGCTTATCCTAAAGATTATTTTGCTTGCATTTCAGTTAATGGCCCTTCTAATTATAAAATAAGAGTAGACTTTTTTGATACTTGCGGCAATACAGATCGTTCTGGTGAATTTGATACAGATTATGAAATATTTGCAAAACAAATGTCCTTTAATAGTCCGGATATGATTGTTGATGACTCTAATTTTGTTTTTTATGTTGGTGGACTGGAAGTTAGTTTAAGTGAATATGTTGAAAATTATATTCAAGAAAGATATGCTGGAGATTGTAGTCCCAACTCTTGTATAGTTCCAATTTCATTTTTTGGAAATTCTCAAGAAATTAGTTTAAGTAATGTCCTAGCAAGATATGGTTCTGGAGGTAATGTGTTTGATTCTACTAGTTTATTTGAGCTGCAGATTAATGAACCAAAAATAACTTCCGAAGATTTAATTATTGATTTAGAATATGGTGATTTTATTATTCCTTTTGGAACAACGGAAAACCAGCTTGAATTGTACTTTAAAGAATCCCTTTTATTCTCGGAAGACGTTGCTATTTCTGAAGGTTTTGATTTTGATATTTCTCCTAAATTTGTTTCTTTTGGGCAAAATGTTTTGTTTAGTTCTGATTATTCAGAAAATATAATTGGATCTAAATGGAATTTTGGTGATGGAACTATAAAAAACTCAAATAATGAAAAAGCAAGTCATAGATATCTAGAAACTGGTGAATTTGATGTTGCAGTTGAATTAACTAGAGAAGATGGGATCATCATGGAAAAAACATTTAATGTTATTGTGGGTATTGCGCAGGAAGTTGCCCTTGATACTATTAATAATTACAGACAAAGAATTATCGATGTGGAAGGAAATATGAGCAATCTTCCTGACTGGGTGAAAATTAAATCTGGAAATATTCTTAATATTAGCCTTATTGAGCAACAATTAGATGAATTTGAAAGTGAATATAGTTTAGCGACTAATGACTCCGAATATGAACAAATAATTTTAGACCTTATTGACTTAAAAGTTCCTAAAAGGATTTATCTAGACACTCCTATAAAATTGCCCCTTGTTGTTTCTTCTTTAAACAATTTAAATTATAATATAATAGAAGATATTAGCGAAGAAGATGTACTCGGATCAGAATCTGAAAAATTAGGGGAAGCTATTCTTAGTTGGATGAATAATAATTTTGGATCTGAAATTGAACAACAATATCTTAAAATTGCTTTAGATGATGGGGAAGAAGTATTAGCTTCCAAATTCAAAATTGAAACAAATCCTGAAATTTCTGTTGATAGTGATTATTATTTAATAATTGATTATGACTTGCCCGGACTTGAATTTAGAACTGGTTATGGGGCTGAATCTACTTTAGGAAGTTCTTTCATAAAAGTTCAATCTGATTCTGGAAATAAAGTTATTGAATTTATGATATTTGATGAAATCTCAATAGAAGAACTTGGCTCATACCTTTCCCCAAAAATAAAAGATCTTGGAACTTTTTCTATTGAATATGATATCTGTAATTTTGATGATAAGTGTGATTCTGAAGATGGAGAAACGGTAGAAAACTGTAGATCTGATTGCAAACCTTGGGGTTCTGCTTTTATTTGGTTAATGGTTTTATTTTTCATTACGTTAGTTGTTTACATTTTCCTTCAAGAATGGTATAAGAAACATTATGAAAAATCATTATTTAAGAAAGAACATGAATTATACAACCTTCTTAATTTCATATATACTTCTAGAAAAGCTGGTTTTGGTGATTCAGAATTAAGAAAAAAATTAATTGGGAAAGGTTGGAAAAGAGAACAAGTTTCTTTTGCTTTCAAAAAGATAAATGGTAAAAGGACTGGACTTTTCGAAATTCCTATCTTTAAATTTAGAGAAAATAAGAAAGTTAAAAAAGAAATAGAAAAAAGACAGAAAGGTCCAGTAGACGTAAGATTTATTAAAAGGCATGACTTTTGATTTCTAACATGTTAAAAATATTGAAAGATTTATCTAGAAAGGTTATTAGATCTCTTTTTGGTCCAAAAAAAAATATAAAAATTGGTTTTTATGGCCCTCCAAATGCTGGAAAGACTAGTTTAGCAAATTTACTCTGTCAAGACTGGACTGGAGAAGATATTGGAACTGTTAGTGAAATGCCTCATGAAACTAGAGGGGTTAGTTTCAAAGAAAAAGTTGAGATAAAACATAAAGGTAAAAATCTAACTTTTAAATTTGTTGATACTCCTGGAATCGCTACTAGAATTGATTATGAAGATTTTCTCAAATTTAAAATTAATAAGAAAGATGCAAAAAAAAGAGCTAAGGAGGCTACTCAAGGAATTATTGAGGCGATAAAATGGCTAGATGATATGGAAGCTGTAATAGTCGTATTAGATTCATCTGAAAATCCATATTCTCAAGTTAATATAACAATTATTGGAAATCTTATGGCTAGAAAAATTCCAGTATTATTAGTGGCAAATAAGATAGATTTAAAAAAATCTAATATTAAGAAAGTACAGGCAGCATTTCCTGAATATGAGGTAATCGGAATTTCTGCTAAAAATAGATTAAATATTGATGAATTTTATGATTCATTATTTAAATTAGCAAAAAAGGTGTAAATGGTATCAAAAAATAATAAATTTAAAGGATTCAGTCTTCAAATAATTCCCTTTAATGAGGTGCGAAACCTAAACATTAGTGAAAGAGTAAAAAAAATACTTAACCTGGTTTTAGGAAACAAACTTGTAATCCTTCAAGGAAGACTTAGACCGGAAGAAGAAATAAGATTGATAGAAGATACTATGGCTATGGTTGATCATATTAAAGCATTCAAGGGTATTGAACTTGCAGTTATTGATCCGGATATGAAAAATAATTCATTCTTTTTTAAATTTAAAAAGGGAATTGCTAAAACACTTGTTGGAGATACAAGTTCTTTAACTGTTATTGGACCTGCCTCCGTTGTTAAAGAAGTTAAAAATGATCCGAGTAAACTTGAAGTATTTTTAGGCTAACATTTATTAACTGAAACCATTTAGAATTTTTATGCCAAATAGATGCGTTCATTGTTCAGCTGTTTATAAGGATGGTTCTGAAGAAGTATTGACGGGGTGTTCTAGTTGCAATGGTAAATTTTTCTTTTATATTAGCGAGGAGAAATTAAAAATAATTTTAGAAGATAAATCTGAAGAAATTGAATTAAATGATATTGATAAAAAACAAATTGAAAGTGATGTTAGAGAAATTGCTGGAATTGAGGATATAAATTCCCCAGTAGTTTTAGATTTTGAAAGTGTAAAAATAACAAAGCCTGGGAAATATTTGTTAGATATCTCAAATTTATTTTCAAAAAAAAGACCTTTAGTTTACAAACTTGAAGAGGGGAAGTATTTTATTGATATAAGTTCTAAAAATAATCTTGCTTAATTTTAAAAGTGGAGAGTTCCTAATTGTATCATGGTTAAAAATGTTTTAAAAAATGTTTTAGATGAACAGCTTAATTTAATTAAACCTGGAAAAGATGTTCTAAGAGAGATAAAAAAGATTACTGATGAATTTACAAAAACTCTTGAAAGAAATCTTAATGAGGAAACTCCGGATACAGAAGTTTTTGTAGGTGGTAGTTTTGCAAAGGGAACTCTTGTAAAAAAAGATAAATATGATGTTGATATTTTTGTAAGATTTGATCATCGAATTGATAATATCTCTTTGTTATTAGGGGATTCTTTAGTTAAAACATGTAAATCTAGAGAATTTAAATTAGAAAAAATTCATGGAAGTAGAGATTATTTTAAGGTCTATTCTACAGATAATGATTTTTATTTTGAGATAATTCCGGTTTCTAAAATAAAAAAAGCTAGGGAAGAAAGAAATGTAACTGATTTAAGTTATTTTCATGTTTCTTATGTTAAAAGAAAAGCTAAAAAAATTCTTGATGATATTTTATTGGCTAAAACATTTTGTCAAGCTAATAAAATTTACGGAGCTGAAAGTTATATCAAAGGATTTTCTGGTTATGCTTTAGAATGCTTGATCATACATTATGGTGGTTTTGAAAAAATGTTAAAAGGATTGTCTAAAGTTGAAAATAAACTTGTAGTGGACATAGAAAATAGATATAAGAAAAATGATGTTTTCTTTGAAATAAATGAAAGTAAATTAGGTAGTCCCGTAATATTGGTCGATCCTACTTATAAGGAGAGGAATGCACTTGCTTCTTTAAGCCAAGAGACTTTTGATAGATTTAAGAAATCTGCAATTTCCTTTTTAAAAAATCCTAATATCAGATTCTTTGAAAAATCCTCAATAGATGTTAAAAAAATGATTAGGAAAGCTAATAAAAATAAATTTGAATTCCTTAATCTTGAATTGGAAACTGATAAACAAACTGGAGATATAGCTGGAACTAAACTGAAAAAATTTTCAGATATGCTTATTTTGGAATTGGGTAAATATTTCCATATAAAAGAAAAAGAATTTGAATATAATGAAGAAAAATCTGCAGAAGTTTTTTTGATGTTAAAATCCAAAAAAGAGATTATTAGAATAGGGCCTCCATTGAAAATGAAAAAACATGTAAAATCTTTCAAAAAAGAACATAGAAAGACTTATGAGAAAGGGGGATATTTACATACTAAAATCAAAGTTGATTTTAGTGGAAAAGATTTTTGTAAAGATTATAGTAAAAAATATTCAAAAAAATTAAAAGAGATGAGCGTAATTAATTTGAAAATTATTAATTAGTCTTCATTGAATTCTTAAATAAATTATTGAAAGCGTTTGCGAAATATGGTGAATTTAACCAAATACCAACTTCCTCGTCTGAATTTTCTGGATTTATCATGAAAATAATTTCTTTTTTATCCGCTATATAAAATCTTCCAGTATTATTAATTGATTTTGCTTTTAAGTTATTTTTGAAGTTTAATTTCTTTATTTTTTCTACATCTCCTGATAAAGCTATTTTTACTTTAAGTTTATCTTCATTTAATTTCTTAATTAAAGGTAAAAATACCCTTGATTTTTCTTCAAAGTCTTCTATGCTAGTTGAAAGTAAAACTTCTTTTTCTGAATTGTTAAAAATTTCCCTAATTTTTGAAAGGATATTTGAACGTCCTTTAAGATTTCCTGATAAAGATTCTGCTTTAATTGGTAAAATACTTACTTTGTGCAAATTTTGTAATTCTTCGTATTCCGGAGCATCCTTTAAATTTGTTAAACTTTTTACTTTTTCTTGTGCTTGGTTTAATGCTTTTGTTTTTAATTTATCTATAACCACTTTTGGATCTATTGCTATATATTTAACTGGTTTACCAATTTTAACTATTGCAAATCCTCTTTTAGCAAGTGATTCCAATACATCATAAGTTCTACTTCTTGGAACTCCTGAAATTTCAGCTGTCTCTCCAGCAGAAACAATTCCTTTAGAAAGTAAAGCTAACCAAACTTTTGTTTCATAAATATTTAGATCGAAATGATCTTTTATTCTTTTAACTAGTTCTTGATTTATTATCATTGAGGAATAAAAATTCAAGTTATTTATAAATCTTTCTATTGTTGTAACTACTAAATGAAAACAAAATGATAAAACTTAAATACCTGTTATTGGTAAATATATAATGAGTAATGAAAATATTGAAAATATAATTTTCTCTTCTGGAGATCCTTATAGTTCTTTCCTAGATAAACCTGTTGAAATTATTTCAATGGGGCAAACTAGAATTGGAATTTACAAAGGGATTACTGAATCTAATGATTTAGTTCTTTATCCTAGTTTATCTATTGAAAAATCTCAAGATGAAAAAAAGATTTTTTGGAATAAAGAAAATATATTATACATGAATAATGTTTCAGTTTCAAGTATTGGTCCAATAAGAATGGATTATATAAATAAAGAGCTAATTGAAATGGGTTACAAAGATATTGATGCTCGTGAAAAATTTGAAAGTCTTTTTGAAAATAATTTAGAAAAGAAAGACTCTTCTATTGATAGGGAATTAAAAGCTCGTGAAAAATTTGAAGATCTTTTTAAAGATAATCACCCTTATTTCTAAACAAGACTAGCTATAAAAAGAGCAATTAAACAACCTGTTGAGATAAAGGGCATTGCTGGATAAAATTTTCCTTTTTCTGAATTATATAATAAAAGACCTAGAGAAATTGTCGATCCAATAGCAATTATTAAAGAGGCTAAAATCCCCCAAGCAGCTAGAACAACTCCTGCAAGAAGTATTGGGAAGACTACATCGCCCCCTCCCAAGATTGCTACGTTAACTTTTATTTTCTTCTTAGGATCTCTTTTAGATTCTTTTGTACTTTTTACTATTCCTTTTTCTTTCTTTCCCCTATAAGGTATTAAAAATCCTGAAAAAACTTTTATTTTTTCTAATTGATATTTAGCCATCTTTTGCATAAATCCTGAATGCCAAACAGCATACATATCATATATGGAAATTATTATCAAAAGAATAACAACTGATTTTATATTTAGTAAAGGTATAAAGACTGCAGCTATTCCTGGATAAACTAGTAATTCAGTTAGATTATGCATTATAATATCTCTATTAAAAATTTTCATTAAACCTAATGGTATTGCTATGCCTATTGCGATTATACTTGAATAAGGTAATTTGATCATAAATGCATTTAAAGCTAAAGCTATCCCTAAAATTACAACTACTAAAAACCAAATTCTTAGAAATATTTCAGCTCTTAATTTCATTAAAACAAACATCAACATAATTGCTATCATTAATGCTAGTAAAATTGAACTTACTGAGGTTTGTGGAGTTAAATCCTCTGGAGGGTCAAATCCATAAGGTAAATTATATATCACTTCTTCCCCATCTACTATCGGTAAATAAGCGTTAGAAACAAAAATACCAATTAATTGGGCTAAAAAAAACATAATTATTAGAATAGCTGTTATTTTGTAATTATGTTTCATTCTAATAATTAATTAACTTACTATTTTAATCTTATTGTTTCTAAATTTCTTGGAACTATTGTTTCAATCTTGTTTTGCCTATATAATGTTGAAGCTAAATCTAATGATTTGGATAATTCTCCATGATTTATTAATATTTTCTTTGGTCTAGGATTCATCCGATTAATAAATTGTAATAATTCTCCTCTTCCCGAATGTGCTGAAAGACCGCTCAAGGTTTCTACTCTCATTTTTACCCCTATTGATTCTCCCCCATATGATCTATCTATTTGCACTACTGAATTTCCTTCCTGTACTTGCCTTCCTAAAGATCCGGCTGCTTGATAACAACCGAAGACAATTGTATTATTTTCGTTATTAGCCAAATTTTTAAAATATTCTACAGAAGCTCCTCCGACAAGCATACCTGATGTTGCAATTATAATACAAGGACCACCTTCTAAAACTTCTCTTCTTTCAGTAGGAGATCCCACTCTCTTGAATATTGGTGAAATAAATGGATTTTTACCTTGGAAAATTTGATTTCTTACAGCTGAACTTAAAAAATCAGGATATGCTGTATGTATTGCATTAATGTCCCAAACCATTCCGTCAATATAAACTGGTATCTTTGGTAATTTTCCAGTTCTTATTGCTTCTTCTACCCTTAATACAGTTTCTTGACTATGTCCTAATCCTAATTCTGGAAGTAAAATTTTTCCACCTTTCTTAATTGTTTCTTTTACTATGTTTAAAAATTTCTCTTCTGTTTCTATTCTTGGTGGAAGGATATCATCCTTTGATCCGTAAGTTGATTCCAAAGTTACTGTCTCTGCTCTTGGAAATTTGTTTATTGCTGGATCTAATAATCTAGATCTCCTATAATTTGTATCAGCAGTATAAACAAAATTATGAAGTCCATTCCCTATATTTACATGAACTATACAAGAACCTAGAACATGTCCTGCATTGAAAAATGTAATTCTTATATCAGGAGTTATATCAAATACTTCTCCATAGTTTAAAGATATCGAATGTTTTACCATTTCAGTTATATCTTCTGCTTTGAATAAAGGGGAAGTTGCTTGTTTGTAAGCAACCCCTACAAAATCTAAAGCTAAAAGAGATGAAATGTCTCTTGTTGGGGCCGTCATGTAAACTGGTCCTTTGTAACCCATTTTATACAGATATGGTATTAAAGCTGAGTGATCTGTATGAGCGTGACTTAAAATTATTGCATCTATAGAATTTAAATCTCCTACTTCTGGAACATCCAAATAAGGAAATCTTTCAGTTCCTTCTGCAATTCCGGGATTTATTCCGCAATCGAAAAGTACTTTTGAATTTGGTGTATGTAATAATAAACAAGATCTTCCAACTTGCCTTCCACTTCCAAGATAAGTTAATCTAACCCATATATCTTTTTTTTCAGGATTCCATTCATCATATATTTTTTTACCTATATTATTTAAAAATTTTTTTCTGTAAGTATTATTCGCATATAAAACAGATCTTATTTTTTCTGTTATTTTTGAGTGTATTGCTGGGCTCCTTTGAGCTAATGGGTTCCAGAGGGTTGTTTTTTTTATATCTTCTAAAATTGTTCCTTGCCTTCCTATTACTAATCCTGGTTTTCTTGCTTCTATCATTACAGTACTTCTTTGTTTATCAAAAATTATTTTTTCTATTTTTGCTTCTTCTGGTACAAGTTCTCTAATAGTCTTTTCAGTTTCTTCTTCTGAAACTAAGATTGATTGATCTGCCCTTAATTCTATTCTTTTTTTTATTTTATTTACTACTTCTTTTATTCTTGTCCCTACATTTTTAAAGAAATCTTTATCTTTGGTATACAAAATTATATTTGCTCCTTCGAATATTGCATCGCTTACCAGACCTGGTAATTCATTAGTAATATTTTTCAAAATATCCATTTTTTAGAATAACATTCATTTATATTGTGCTACAATTCCCTGTGAGATCACATGTTCAATTCCATTTTTTGTTATGGTGAAAACATCGATCCCATTTCCAGAACCTACATCTCTTTGTGTTGAAGCTTTTAAAGATTCAGAAGCCAACTGAACACCTTCTTTTAAAGTTATATCTTTTTTCCATTGTCTTTCTAATAATCCAAGAATATAAGGCATTCCTGAAGAAAAATTTGCATCATAATCATCCACTTTTACTACTCCTCCAGCTGGCTCTATTGTGTATAGGGATGTAGACCCATCTTCATCTACTCCTGCAATTAATGTTCCAACTATACTGGGTATCATTGCTGGATTTCTTATATTTTTATAAATCATCATTGCTAATAGGTGTGCTGCTTCTTTTATTGTTGCCCTAGATTTTGTTCTTAATTCTTTAATTCTTAATTCTGCAGCAATCATTTTATTTGTTAATTGAATATCTGAAACTCCCCCGGTATAGGAAGCAGCTATATTTTTATTGATTTTATTGATTTTTTGTGAAGCTTTATTCATTACAATTGTTCCTGCAGTTGATCTCCTATCTGCTCCCAAAACTATTCCATCTTTACAAACAATTCCCACTAAGCTAGTGTTTGACTTTAACATATTTTTACTAATTTCGTTATCCATAAGAATCAAAGAACTCTTTAATTATAAATAAAATGTGAGAATTTAGTATTTAAGTTTTTTGGTAATCTTGGTTGGATAATCCTTGTTCTTTCTTTAATTTGATTACATTATCTACAAAACCCTCTATTTTTTGTTCGTGACTAACTAATATTAATTGATTAGAATTTATTTCTTGTAATATGTCTCTAATTTTATCAAGCTGCTGTTCTGAGAAACCATCAGTTGGTTCATCTAAAATTATTAATCCTTGAGTATTTATGTTACTAAATAAAGAGTTTATTATTTGATTTAATGCCAGCCTATAAGCTAAAGCTACGGCTGTTCTTTCTCCGCCAGATAAAAATCCATAATCTAGTTCGAAATCTTTCTGGGAAATTACTGGCGTAAAATTTTCGTCTAAGCGAACATGGAAATTATCAGGAGTTAACATTGAAAACCATTTGTTGAAAAGTTCTGAGAATTCATTTCTTACTTTCGCCATAATATTTTTTTCAGTAAAACTTACTAAATTTAAGAAATCGTTTGTTAACCAATCTTCTAATCTTTGAAGTTTATTTAGTTTTTTCAGTTTAATCTCTCCTTCTTTTATTTTCTTTTTTTTATATTCAATTTCCTTTTTTGTGAGTTCTAATTCTTTTTTTACTTCTGCTGATTCTATTTCTATTCTTTTTTCTTTTGTTAATAATTCTTTTAATTCTATTTTCTTTTGCCTGTATAAATTCTCATACTTTGAAAACTCTAAAGATGATTTTTTTAATAACAGAAAATGATTTTTTAAAAATTCTATATCTTTATTTAATTCCTGTTTTGATCTCCCTAACTCAATAGATCTTCCTTTAATAATCTCTAATTCTTTTGTTTTGTGTTTTAACAATTCTAATTCTGATTTTTTTTCTTCTAATTTATCAATGCTTAATTTCTCAGATTTTGAGTTATCTTTTATCTCTTCTAATCTTAAATTTAATTTGTTTAATTCCTTTTTTACTTCTATCAATTCGCTTTCTGCTTTATTTAGGATATTATTTTTATATGCTTCAGAAACATCTTGCAAACAAGTTGGACACAAATCTATTTTGAAAATTCTTTCTTTTTTATTCATTATCTCTTCTTCTTTTATTAATAAGGAATTTATCTTTGTTGAATTTTCTAATATTAATTTATCTAATTCTTTTAAAAAATCTTTTTTCTTTTTTAATTTATCAAGATTTCTTAGATAATCTTCTTCTTTATACAATTGTTTATTTCCAGAGATTCTCCTTTCTATTTCGAATATATCCTTTTCTATTTCCGATAGACTAGAAATCTTCGTCCCTAATAGAATCTTTGTTTTTTCACTTTCTTTATCGAAATTTTCTTTCTCTTTTATCTTACCTGTTAAGTTATCTTCTTCCACTTCTTTTCTTTCTCTTTCTTTTATTCTTTCTTTTAATAATAGTTCTTTTTCTAAAATTTTTTTCTCCAAATCATCTGAAAAAGTTTGCAAAGATAAAATTTTATTTTTTTCTTCATCTAAATTATTTGTTTCTATTTTTATTTCCCGTATCTTCCCCCTTATTTTAAAATTTATTAGGGAAAGATTTTCCCTAATTCTTTTGTATTTATCTATTCCAAATATATGTCTTAGAACATTTAATCTTTGTTCTGAATTTTCTAAAATAATTTGTTTCATTTCCTCTTGAGGTGTATATACTGTGTATTTATAGAGGAGATTTGTTTTTTTTAAGAATTCATTTGGATAGTTTAAAATTTTTAATACCTTTGATTTTGTCTCGCTTATTGATAATTCTTCTTTTTTTCCATCTATTGTTATTGAGCAATAATCTTGATTTATTGTTTTTGAACCTCTTTTTAATCTCCTTTCTAAAATTATATTCGTTTCATTTATATCGAATTCTAATTCTACTCCTCCCGAGTCTTTATTATTAGATAATAAAGCTGATCCCCTTTGTCCTGGTTGTAAACCAAAAAGTGCATATTCAACAGCTAATAATATTGAAGTTTTTCCTGAACCTATCTCCCCGGATAACAAAGTTGATCCCTTGGGGAAATTAATCTCTTCTCTTTCATAACTTCTTATATTATTTAATTTAATTCTTTTAATTATCATATTTCTAAAATTTTTTTGATATCTTCGAATAATCTTTCCTCGAAAATTTTTGACCTTTCATCTTCTTTTTTTTCTAATTCTAAAGAATTCATTAATTCTGGGATAAACTTGTTTAGTTCGTTAGGATTCTCTTCTTGAAATTTCTTTATTATTTCTTCTTCAAGATTATTTGATTTTAATTCTAATTTTATTTCTGTTTCTTTTATTTTTAATTTTGTTGTACTTTTTAAAAAGACATATGCTTCCTGATTTTTTATGTAGTTTTCTATTTTATGAAAATCTATATCTGAAGGCTTCCCTATATCTAAAATTCCTTTTAGTTTTAAAATTATTATTTTATTTTTTAATATTTTATTTTTTAATTCTGAAATTATTTTATCTGTTGCTTCTAATGAATTGTTTATTTCTAAATTTATAGTTAGAATTTCTTTTATTTTAATTTCTCTCTTCTGAATTTCCCCAGGTATGTTCACTATGTAAAAGGAGCCCCCTTGTAGCTCTTCTAATTCTTCCAAGTTATTAGGGAATGTTGGCCCGCAGTATACCCTTCCTTCTTTATTGTAATTTATATGTAAGTGCGCTAATGCTAAATAATCTACTTTTGGCAGATCTTTATGATCTACTCCTGGAATGGGCAAACTTCCTATTGCATCTTTTAAAGTTGTGTGCAACATTAATATTTTAAAAAATCCTGGAGCATCTTCTATTTTTAATTTAGATATTTCTGGCACTTCTAATCCTGATTTTTTCCCCGGATATCCATAAATAGCCACTTTTTCAAAAATAGTTGGTTGTAAAATTATAGCTCCATTCCTTTCTTCTGGGATAAAGACATTTTTTACAAAGCCCGCCTTTTCTAATACATCTAAAAAAGTTTTTCCAGAAACTGAATAATCATGACTTCCAGCTATCAAAAAAACTGGAATTTTAGCTTCCTTAATTTTTCTGAATTCATTAAAAGTTTCTTTTAATATTTCTAGCGAAGGGTAAGCTGAATCAAACAAATCTCCTGCAATTAATATAAAATTTGCTTTTTCAGTTATAGCCGTTTTAATGGCTTGTTGAAAACTTTCAAAATTTAATTTTGATAATTCTGGTTGCCTCCACCCTCCAAGATGACAATCACCCATATGTACAAATTTCATATTTGTTATTAAATTAATTAGTTTTTATGCATTATCGTTATTGAAAAAAGATATTTCCCATACTTCTAATTCTTCCATAAATAATTTTTCTTTTGAAATAATTTTCTTTTTAAATTTCTTACTTTTTAATTTACTCAATATTCTTTTCTTTGGTGTTAGCGAAGACAATACTATTAAAATTTTCCCATCCTTTGTTAAATGTTTCTTTACCTGTTCAAGAAATTTTATTATTATTTCATCTCCTTTCTCCCCCCCAGTTGTGATTAATCTACTTTCTTTATCTTCTCTTTTATCTTCTGGAAGATATGGTGGATTGAAAACGATAAGTTCAAATTTTCCTTTTACTTTTTCAAAAAGATCTGATTTTATCGAGGGAATATTCTTTAATTTTAAAATTTTTATTGATTCATTGTTAATATCTACTGCTAAAACTTTTTTCGCATTAGACTTTATTGCTTCTTCTGATTGAATCCCTGAACCAGCACCAATATCTAAAAAGGATTTATTTTTTGAATATTTTTTAACTTGTTTTCTTAGAAGATATGAATCTTCACTTGGTTCGTAAATCATTTATGAAAGCCAACCAACAATTGTTTTTCTAAAAATAATAGAAAAAACTAGAACACAGACAAGTATAAACAAAATTATTGAAAGAATTATTATTTTTCCTTTTCCTTTTTTCTCCTCTACAACTACTTTTGAAGTAGGTAAACTATTAACAGGTAGACTATTTTGATTTATCTTAGATTGTGGAAATTTTTTTACAGGAGTTTGAATATTTTGAACTTTTTTTTCTACTTGAGGTAAATTGTTATCTGATTGTTGTAAATTTGGTGTCCTCCCCTGTAAAAAATTTGCTGCTTCTTTAACTTCTTTTTCCGAGTATCCTGCATTAATTAAACTAACAATTGCTTTATTTATATTTTCTCCCCTCTCTAAAGCATTTTTTAAACCACCCAATATATCTTCCCTCATTTTAATGTTAATTTCTTTCCGTTTGAAAGAATATGTACATTATAATTCTTTTTGTACCCCATTTCTACTGCTAAATCTAATCCTGCTTTTAATTTAGGTAAATCTCCATGAGATGGGATAAAATGTTCTGGATTTGTTAATTTTAATAAATCCCTTAAATCCTCCCGCCCCCCATGTCCAGATACATGAACATTATCAAAAAGTCTGGCATGTGATTTTTTAAGCCTAATATCTAAATCATTTTTATTTGCTATATTTATTGGAGTCGGAATTGTTTTTGAAGAAAATATTATGTGATCATCCGAAGAAACTTGGTAAGGTAATTTTTTCCTGGAAATTCTATCCAAAATTGCTCCAGGCTCTCCTTGATGTCCTGTACAGACTATTAAATAATCTTTTTTATTATTATTTGCTTTTCTTAATAATCTTTCAACTTGGTGCCTATATGTTCCTACTTCTACTTCATTTCTAAATGGTAATTTTCCTATTCTTTCTGCTGCAGAGGTATATTTTCCTAAACTTCTTCCTAAGAGGATTATTTTTCTATTTAATTTTTTTCCAAAATCTGTTATTGATTTTAATCTGGCTATATGTGAAGAGAAAGTAGTTATTATTATTCCTGATTTTCTATTATCAGTTGTGAAAAGTACATCTTCTAAAAGGCCCCTAGCTATTTTTTCTGAAGGTGTTTTTCTGTCATCTTGGGCGTATAAACAATCTGCAATTAATGCTTTTATTCCTATCTTTGAAAGTTCTTTTAATCTTTTATAATTTGGTTTTTCCCCCATTACAGGAGTATTATCAAACTTATAATCATTAGCATAAAGAATTACTCCTTCTGGTGTGTGTACAGCTATCATTGTGCTTTGAATTGTTGAATGCGTCATGTTGATAAATTCTACTTTGTAATTCTTTTTCCCTTTTATTGTGTAGCTGCCATTTGGTTTTACCGATTTAATTTGATTTTTTATTTTTATTTTATTATCTTCCATTAAAGCTTTTAACACCTCAGTTGTGAATGGAGTTCCTAAAACCTCGGCATTATATCTCGGAGCTAAATATTGAACTGCTCCTACATGATCTAAATGAGCATGGGAAACTAATATTCCCCTAACTTTATTTCTTAAACCTTTTTTATCCAAATATAGATCGTCTGGCAGTGCTCCTAGAGATCTCATTCCTTTTTCCGTTGGAATCTTTTCTCTTTCTTGCACTCCTACAACCGCGGGAAGATAAAGTCCTGCATCAAAAAGAATTGTATCTTCTTTTGTTTCCAATGCAGTCATATTTTTACCAACCTCATTATAACCTCCAATTGTATGAATATTTATCATTACTAATTAAAGATCTAATAGTTTATAAGTTTTCATAAACTATTTATATCCTAAAGTGAAGTTATTGTTATGAAAAAAAGAGTTAATGTTCTTTATGCCCTAGTTTTTACATTAATAATTATTCAGACCCTGACTTTTATATCGATGGGCTCGCAATTTTCTTCCATTGCAGAAAAGCAAAAGGAAATTGAAACTGAATTTTTTTCAAAAATAAATGAATTGGAAAGTGAAACTCAATTTAAAACTAATGAAATTATAGAAATAATATCACAACAAAAATCAGATATTCGAGAAGAAATTGAATTGCTAAAATCTGAGAATGATTTCTCTAAAGTTATTCAAAATGTTATAAAAAATGTTGTTAGTATAAGAACAGATACTAGTTCTGCTTCTGGCTTTTTCGTTAGCCCTAGTTATATTGTAACTAATTTTCATGTTATTGAAGGATCTGAATTTATTGAAATAAAAGATTACGATGGGGAAATATCTCAGGCAACCCTGATTGGAAAAGATGAATTTACTGATATGGCTTTATTGAAAATTGACTCTTCTTCCGAATATTTAATATTTGGTAATTCTGATGAAATTCAAATTGGTGAAAAAGTTATTGCTATTGGCAATCCATTTGGTTTATCTTTTACTGTAACTGAAGGAATAGTTTCTGGGACTAAAGAAAAAGGCCCTAATGAACTTGAAGCATATGTTCAAACAGATGCAGCACTTAATCTTGGAAATTCTGGTGGTCCACTAATAAATAAGAATGGAAAAGTAATAGGAATAAATAATTTTAAAATCGGAGATGCGGAAAACTTAGGTTTTGCTCTTGAAAGCAATGTTATAAGAAAAAAATTAAATGAATTGGCTGGAGAGGAGATCATAGAATAATGTTTAAATTAAAATCTTCTATGATTGAAAGTAAAAGATATCTTGTTTTAGATGGAGAGAAAAAATCTATTGAAACAGCTATAATTGATTATATTGGAATACTAGGATGGGCAAAGGCTTCCCCTAAATTTGTTAAAAAATCTAGAAAAAATAATATTCTTGCGATTAATAAGAAAGAATTGAATAATATTATTGCTTCTTTTGCTATTTCTAAGAATAAAATTAATGTTTTAAAGGTCTCTGGGACATTAAAAGGATTGGATAATTAAATTTAAAACATAAAACTTAAATATGCTTCTAGGAATCCTATACTATTATTAATAAAATGGATATGCCAACAGAAGTTCAACATCAAGCAATGGGGTATGATAGGGCTGCTACTATGTTCTCACCTGAAGGTCACTTGCTTCAAGTAGAATATGCAGAGAAAACTGTTAGATTAGGGAGCAGTAGTATTGGCATTGTTTGTTCTGATGGAGTTTTAGTGGCTGCAGATAGAAGAGTCAGAGATATACTAATTTATCCTGAATCTGCAAATAAAGTTTATGAGATAGATGAACATATTGTTTCGACCGCTGCAGGAATTCTTGCAGATGCTAGAATATTAGTGGAAAATGCACAAGTTTTGGCTCAACAAAATAGAGTTACATTTAATTCTCCTATAGAGCCGATTAGTGTTATTAAGATGATTTGTGATAAAAAACAGATGGCCACTCAATATGGGGGGTTAAGACCTTATGGAGTAGCTTTTTTAGTTGGAGGAGTGAATAAAGGAAAAGCTCAATTGTACACTTCTGATGTTACTGGTAATTTTTTCCAATATAAGGCTAATGCAATTGGAGATTATGATGAGCAAATAAAAGAAATGTTAAGGAAGGAATATAATGAAAACTTAACTATTGAAGAGGGAATTGAATTTGCTCTAAAGATTTTTAAAAAAATATTAGGAAAAAATTTCAATGTTGAAAGATTTGATATTGGTTATATAAAAAAATCTAATGAAAAATTAGTTAGAATGCATGGTAACTCTCTTAAAAAGTATGTAAAATAAAATGGCTAACGTATTAGCTAGAATAAAATTAAAGAATAAAAATTTTGAAATCTCTGTTGATTTAGATGAAGCATTGAAAGTAAAAGATGGGACTGGAAATGTTTCTTCTGCTTTAAATTCTAATTCTGTTTATTATGATTTGAAGAAGGGAACTGTCGTTTCATTAAGTGATCTCAAGGATTCTTTTGGTACCGATGATATTTATCAAATTGCTGAAAGAATAATGAAAAATGGAGAAATTCAGAAGAATCAAGAATATAGGGAATCTGAAAGAGATGAAAAAATAAAGCAAGTTATTTCATTGATCATTCAAAATTCCTCTGACCAACATGGGAGGCCCTTTACAGAGGAAAGAATAAAAAAAGCTATGGAGGAAATTCATTATAATTTTGATAATCGTCCAGCTGAACAACAAATGACTGATCTAGTCAATGAACTTAAGAAAATTATCCCAATTAAAATAGAAGTAAAACGTATTAAAATTGTAATTCCTGCTTCATTTACTGGACAAGTTTATGGTCTAATTTCTAGCTATAAAGAAACTGAGGAATGGTTAGATAATGGAGATCTTGAAGTTATTCTTAACATTCCTGCTGGAATCCAAATAGACTTTTATGAAAAATTGAATTCTATTACACATGGAGCTATCCAGAGTGAAGATTTAAGTTAGTAGTAAACTTTAAAAAGGAATTAAATTAGTAAATAAAATAAAAAAAGTTAGTAGAATTAGATCTGCCTTAACTATTAAGATTAATATGAAAAACGAAATTAATGAAGCGCATGAAGCTGCTAATGAGAAAGTTTCTGGTTCAAATTTGGAAGAAAGAAAGATAGTCATACCTGGGGAAGTAATTACTTCTGGAGATGATTTTCTTCCAGGGGAATGGACTTTTCGTGAAGATGATAATATTATTGCTAATAGATATGGTCTGGCTGAACAAGTTGGAAGAGTTATCAAAATAATCCCTCTTTCTGGAGCTTTTACTCCTCGAAGAAATAATGTGGTCCTTGGAAGAGTAACTGATATAACTCATAATGGCTGGTTAATTGATATTGATTATGCTAATAAAGGGTTCTTGCCCGTTGCTGAATCTCCAAGATATATAAATAAACATGAAATGGATCAATATTTAGCTATCGGTGATTTAGTGTCAGGAAAAATCTGGTCAATTAGTGGAAGAGGAATAGACTTAAGTTTTAAGGGGAAAGGTCTTGGGAAACTTGAAGAAGGATTTGCTTTTAGAATAACTCCTAGCAGAGTGCCTAGAATAATTGGAAGAGAAGGGAGTATGATCAATCTTATTAAAGAAAAAACTGGTTGTAATATCTCAGTTGGCCAAAATGGATGGATCTGGGTAAAGGGGGAAAATATAGATTCAGAAATTAGAGCTAGAAAATCTATTGAATTTATTGCTGATAAAGTTTATATTGGTGGACTAACAGAAAAAATGGAGGAATGGTTTGAAAAAAATTAAAATGGTAAAAAGAATTAGTGGAAGAAAAGCTGATGAATTGAGGGAGATGACTGCTAAAGTTGGAGTTATCCCTAACGCAGATGGAAGTGCTATTTTTTCTTTTGGAGAGACTATAGCGATTGCTGCTGTTTATGGTCCTAGACAATTGCATCCTCAACATATGCAAGATCCTTCCTCTGGAATTCTTAGAGTAAATTATGATTTGCTTAGTTTTTCTGTGAGTGATAGAAAAAGACCTGGCCCTTCAAGAAGAAGTAGAGAAATTTCCAAAGTCACTGAGATGGCACTTAAGCCAGTTGTAGATATTAGTGAATTTCCAAATACTGTTGTTGATGTTCAAATATATATTATTCAAGCGGATGCAGGGACAAGAACTGCAGGTATAAATGCAGCTTCCATGGCTCTTGCACATGCTGGAATTCCAATGAAAGGATTAATTTCAAGTTTTGCGATTGGTAAAATTGACAAAGATTTAATTGTTGATGTTGATAAATATGAGGAAGACTATAAAGAAGGAGAGGGTGCTACTGATTTTCCGATTGCGAAAATATCTGGAACTGAAAATTATACTCTACTGCAACTTGATGGAAAAATGCAACCTGAACTTGTGAAAAAATCACTTGATATGGCTGATAAAGCTTGTGAAGAAATTTATGAAATACAAAAAAGTGCTTTGAAAGAAATTATAAACGGAGATGGAGAAAAATGAGTTCTATGAAAATATCTAATGTTACTAAAAATTCTTTGGAAAAAATGTTTTCAGAGAATAAGAGATTTGATGGTAGAAAATTACTTGATTTAAACAATTTAGAAATTGAATATAATGTTTCTAAAAAAGCTGAAGGCAGTGCTAGAGTTAGATTGGGTAAAACCGAAGTTATTGTAGGAGTTAAACTTGGAACTGGAGAGCCTTATCCTGATTCTCCAGATAAAGGTAATTTGATGGTTAGTGCTGATTTGTTACCTATGGCTTCACCTAGATTTGAATCAGGGCCTCCTAAATTTAATGCTATTGAGTTGCCTAGAGTAATTGATAGAATGATAAGAGAATCTGGAATGCTTGATCTTGGTAAATTATGTATTAAGAAAGGTGAACGAGTTTGGACTTTATTTATAGATATTTATCCTATAAATGATGATGGTTCTTTAATTGATGCTGCAGGTATTGCTTGCATTGCAGCTTTAAAAAATGCAAGACTTCCTGGTTTAACAAAAGATAATTTTCCAGATTATGATAAGAAAACTGATGAAAGATTACCGTTATCTAAGGAAACTTATCCCCTATCTTTTACTTTCTTTAAATTGGGGGATAAATTAATTTTACATCCAACAAGAGAAGAAGAAGAGTCATGTGATAGTCGAATAACTTGGGGAATTTCTAAGTGGAATAAACAATATATGATTAACTCTTGTCAAAAAGGATTGGAAGTTACATTTAATAAAAAAGAAATTATTGGAATGATGGACTTGCTTCCTAAAAAATATGATGAAATTATTAAATTAATTGGGGAAAAATTAAATGAATGATGAAAAATTTACTAGATATGAAGTGGCAAGAATTTTAGGGGCTAGAGCTTTGCAAATATCGATGGATGCTCCTATTTTATTGAAAATGTCAAAAGAAGAATTGGAGAAAATTAATTATGACTCAATAAATATTGCTGAAAAAGAATTTAATGCTGGAATATTGCCGATATCAGTTAATAGACCAATTCCTGGAAAAGGCAATTCTAAACTTGGAAAGATTAAAGAAGAAAAGATTGATGATGAGAAAATTATCCGAAAAGAAAAAGAAATAGAAAAAGAAATTACTGAAAGTGCTGATGAACTTGGTTTTGGAGTGGCAGATGAAAATGATAAACAAAGAGAAGAAGAAAGTTTGAAAAAAGAAGCGGAAAATTAAGAGTTAACCTTATTAATTCTGGATTTATTATACATTTATGATTATTGAAAAAGTTGGTGCTAAACTTATAAATAATTCTCGTGGAAATCCTACTATTGAAGTTACTGTTAATGGTTGTAAGGCAAGCTCTCCTTCTGGAAAATCTACTGGTGAATTTGAAACTAAACCTTATTATAAAAATTTGAATTGGAATATTAAATTTTTAAATTCTTGGAAACAAAAAATTGAAATAAATAATTTTAAAGATTTGGAAAAAATTGAAGAGAATATTAAAAAAAAACTGAGAATCAGAGATGTAAAAGATTTTGGAGCTAATGCTTTATTTGCTTTTGAATCTGCTATCCTTAAAGCATTAGCTAAAGAGAAAAAAGTTGATCTTTGGCAAATTATAAATCAAAAATCTAAAAAAATTCCCTTGCCTGTTGGAAATATAATTGGGGGCGGACTACATAGTTCAAAGTTTAAAGTTCATCCTAATTTCCAAGAATTTTTGATTATACCTAAAACAGAAAAATTTTCTGAGTCTTACAAAATTTTGAGTTTTATGCATAAAAAAATAAAAAAAATCATAAAATCTAATGGAAAAAATGATGAAGGTGCTTGGCAAAGTGAAAAATCTGATTTAGAATTATTAGATATTCTAGAAACCTTTTCTAAAAAAATTGAAAAAGAAAAAAATGTAAAAATTGGAATTGGTTTAGATGTTGCTTCCTCTTCTTTATATGAAAATAAGAATTATAATTACATGAATAAAAAATTTAATAAGGAAGAGCAAATTAATTTTATAATTGGTATTTCAAAGAAATATAATTTAGAATATATTGAGGACCCTTTGCAAGAGAAAGATTTTGAAGGGTTTTCTGAAATTAAAAAAAAGACAAAATCCCTTATTGTTGGAGATGATTTAACAGCTAGTCAAATTAATCGTGTTAAAAAAGCAATTAAAGAAAAATCTATAAATTCTATAATAATTAAACCCAATCAAAATGGTTCATTTTTAGAAATAAAAAAAATATTTGATATTTGTAAAAAAAATAATATTAAAACGATTCTTTCCCATAGATCTGGAGAAACTATGGATGATGCCATTGCAGATTATTCTTTTGGATTTGAAGCAGATTATATTAAAACTGGAATTTCTACTAAATGGAGAAAAGTTAAACTTGAGAGACTCTTAAAAATAGAAAAGAAATTGAATTCTAAAAGACAACTTTTAAAAAGCAAGAAGAAAGATGAGAAAAATGTTGTTGAAGAAGTAAAAGAAGTAGCTGAAAAAGTATTAGCAAAAACAGAAGATGTTGTTGAAGAAGTTGTTGAAGAAGTAGAAAAAATAGTTAAAAAAGTTAAAAGGGCAGTTAGTGATAAAAAATCTGCTTCTAAAAAATCTGAGAGAAAAGAAAAGAAAGTTGAATCTAAGAAATTATCTCTTGGAGAATTAAAAAAGAAGGCCGCTTCTCTTGAAAAGAAATTTGAGAAATCTGATAAGATTGATATTAAAGAAGCTGTTTCAGGAGGCAAAGAAGAAGAGAAAAAAGATATCCTTGTTCCTATTGAAGAATATTTGAAATCTTCTATTCATTTGGGTACTCGAGTTATCACACCCCATATGAGGCAATATGTTTATAGAAGAAGAGCTGATGGTCTTGCTGTTTTCAATACTGCGATGTTGGACGATTTAATCAGAGAAGGAGCTGATTATCTTTCAAAATTTGCTCCTGAAGATATAGTAATTACTTGTAAAAGGGAAGCTGGTTGGAAAGCTGTTAAATTATTTGCCGATACATTTGGAATTAAAGTTTTTACAAAAAAATATCCTGCTGGAACATTAACTAATACTAATTTAGAGAATTTTTTTGAAAAAGAATTAGTATTTATTTGTGATCCTTGGGTCGATAAAAATGCTCTTAAAGATGCCAATAGTGTTAAGATTAAAGTTATGAGTATATGTGATACAAATAATCTTACTTTTGGAATAAATAAAATTATTCCAGGAAATAATAAAAGTGCTAAAAGTTTAGGAATGATCTTTTATCTTTTAACAAAACTTTATGCTGAAAAAAGAAAAATCAAAGTGGAAATTCCTTCAATTCAAGAATTTGTTGATGACTGGGATAATTTAGTCCCCCCTAAATAACTATATTTAGAAATATAGTTGATTATTGCCAAACATTTATAAACTCTTTTTTTACTTATTTACTATTAAGATGTTAGATAATATGAGTGCCTTAATATTTACCGTCGATGTATTTCGACAATTGCGTTTTAGGGTATGATGTATGCAAGTTACTAGTTTGTAATTTCCATAAATGATTATATTGGAGCAGAGTGTTAAGAATTTTTTAGATAATTTCTAATTCAAATTAAATCCAGTTGATCCCGCTGGAGATTGCGGCTATCTGGTTTGTACTAAGACATGCAAGTTTTTTCTTTTTATTCTTCGGAATTTGAGGGAAAGCGAACTGCTCAGTAACACGTAGTTAACCTGCCCTAAAGCCCATGATAACCTCGGGAAACTGAGGCTAATAATGGATAGAAGATTTATTCTGGAATGATTAATCTTCCAAAGTTTGCTTTAGGATGGGACTGCGGTGGATTAGGTTGTTGGTGAGGTAATGGCCCACCAAGCCGATGATCCATAAGGGCTTTTAGCGAAGGGGCCCTGAGAAGGAATCTGAGACACTATTCCTAGCCCCACGGGGTGCAGCAGTTAAGAATTTTCTGCAATGCGCGAAAGCGTGACAGAGCGAGCCAGAGTGCTTCTCTATAATTGAGAAGCTTTTGTGAAATGTAAAAAGTCTCACGAATAAGGACTGGGCAAGACTGGTGCCAGCCGCCGCGGTAATACCAGCAGTCCAAGTCGCAATCACTTTTATTGGGTCTAAAACATCCGTAGCTTGTTATGTAAGTCTCTTGTGAAATCCCAAGTCTCAAGTTTGGAACTGCAAGAGATACTGCATAACTAGAGACCGGGAGACGTAAGGAGTACGATTGGGGTAACGGTAAAATGTGTTGATCCCTTTTGGACTAACAATAGCGAAGGCACCTTACGAGAACGGATCTGACAGTCAGGGATGAAGGCTAGGGGCGCAAAACGGATTAGATACCCGTGTAGTCCTAGCAGTAAACACTGCACACTAAACATTGGAGCCTCTTCGAGAGGTTTCAGTGCTGTAGGGAAGCCGTAGAGTGTGCTACCTGGGAAGTATAGTCGCAAGGCCGAAACTTAAAGGAATAGGCGGGGGAGTACTACAACGAGTGACGCGTGCGGTTCAATTAGATTACACACCGTGAACCTCACCAGGATCGACAGCAGAATGAAGGTCAGTCTGAAGGGCTTACCTGACACGCTGAGAGGAGATGCATGGCCGACGTCAGCCTGTGTCGTGAGATGACCAGTTAAATCTGGTAACAGGCGAGACCCGTATGTATATTTACTACGTGTAAAATATATAGACTGCCTTGGTAACAAGGAGGAAGGTGCGGGCAACGTTAGGTGAGTACGTCCCGAATACCCTGGGCTACACGCGCGCGGCAATGCTGCATTCAGAGGGCTGCAACTCCGAGAGGAGAAGCTAATCCCATAAACTGCAGCCTAGTTCAGATCGAGGGTTGCAACTCACCCTCGTGACGCTGGAATTCGTAGTAATCGTTCGTTATCAGCGAACGGTGAATATGTCAATGCTCCTTGCACTCACCGCCCGTCAAACCAACCGAGTTTTGCATTGGCGAGGTCCGTCAGGAACGAACCTTTGTAAGACAAGGTAGGTTAAGTCGTCACAAGGTATCCGTAGGGGAACCTGCGGATGGATCACCTCCTAAATTTTTATGATTATATAATTACGTAACTTGCATACTTAACATCTTAAAAAGTTACAGAGTAACTTTTTTAAACGCTTGAGACGAAAGGTTATGAAGGGCCCGTAGTCTAGTGGTAAAATACCTCGCTTGCACCGAGGAGCCCCGTGTTCGATTCACGGCGGGTCCATTCTTCTTGAATGGGATCGTAATTACAATCATATTCACCTAGTGAAGTTCATAGATGAACTAAAAAATCAGTGGTGTGTGACTAACAGTTGCATATCATGCAGAGATTATATTCAATGAAGCAAGTAGGCAGACACTAGTAGCGACTTTAGTAGAGTTCAGAGATCTTATTTTGATACTTACGCTAATAGATGGATAGCTTGGTTTGGACTGTGATGAAGGACGTGGCAAGCTGCGATAAGCTCGGGCTATTTGCATGCAAAATTTGAACCCGAGATTTCCTAATACGATAACGTATTCTTCGGAATATGCCGAGAGGCAAATACACGCCGGGAATTGAAACATCTTAGTACCGGCAGGAAGAGAAAACAATTGTGATTTCCTTAGTAGTGGCGAACGAAACGGAATCAGGGCAAACTGAATCTGCTTTTGAAAAGAAGTTAGAGATGTGGTGGAGATAAGTGACTAAGTCATTGAGTTGAAATTTTCTGGAAAGAAATACCTTAGAGGGTGATAGTCCCGTAAACTAAAATGATATGTTGCTCTTCAAAAGAGTAGGGCCTCCTGGATTGGAGGTCTGAATGTGGCTGGATTAACAGCTAACCCTAAATATAAGTCCAAGTCCGATAGTGAACTCAGTACCGCGAGGGAAAGCTGAAAAGTACTCTTAATAGAGGGTTAAAAGATTTGAAATCTATTAGTTACATATGGTTACGGCTTCTTAGGGAGTTGTAACGTACGTTTGGAAAAATGGGCCAAGGAGTTCTTCAAAGTGGCGAGGTTAATTTGAAGCCATAGCGAAAGCGAGTATGAAAATGCGTTAGTCACTGGGGAGAGACCCGAAGCTAGATGATCTATTCGTGAGCAGGCTGAAGTTTTTCGAAAGAAGAATGGAGGGCCGAACCGTTGTTGTGTACATGCACTCGGATGACTTGCGAATAGGGGTGAAAAGCCAATCTAATCTAGCGATGGCTGGTTCCTGTTGAAATATGCCGCAGTATAGTCTTGTATAGTTTGTTAACGAGGTAAAGTACGGATAGAGTTTGCAGGATCGAAAGATTACGGAACTTCTTCCAACTCCGAACTTGTTAACTGCTTAATACAGGAATGGGGGGCAGTGCGTAAGGTGCTGTTCCGAGACCCGAACAAGGGAGACTAGAGTTAAGGTCCCAAAATATATGCTAAGTGTAACGAAAGGTGTCTTGAACCTGAGACAGTGGGGATGTAGGCCCAGAAGCAGCCATCATTTAAAGAAAGCGTAACAGCTCACCTATTGAGGTTCGAGGCCCTGAAAATGGACGGGGCTAAGCATATTACCGATACTTTAGAGGCACTCATTTGAGTGTTCTGGTAAGCAGGCGTGGATTCTGCGCAGAAGTGTTTCCGGGAGGAAGCGTGGAGCGGGATCTAACGAGAATCTTGGCGTTAGTAAGATCAGATCAACCTGAGAATGGTTGGCGTCGCAAGAGTAAGGTTTCCTTGGCAATATCGTTTAACCAAGGGTTAGTCGGCACCTAAGTCATACCTTAACTGGCTATGACGAATGGACATCCGGTTAATATTCCGGAACTAATTAAGTTTGTTATGTGTATAAATTGCTTTTGGATAGGTGGGAGTTCGAAAGGACTTTTAAGTAAGAAAAATGTGGATTGTAATGATGAGAAGTGTTTGAATTGCTTGACGAAAACCATTGAATCCGGGGGCCCGTGAAAAGTTTATACAATAGAATTTAATTAGCCGTACCCAGAATCGACACTGATACTCTGGTTTAGAAGACTAAGACGTGAAAGGGAAAACTGGTTAAGGGAATTCGGCAATTTGGCCCCGTATCTTCGGTATAAGGGGTGTCTATGAATGTCTTTGATATGTAGAAGGCGTTTGTAGATCTCAGTAACAAGGACTGCCCGACTGTTTATCAAAAACATAGCCGGTTGCAAATCGGAAACGATTAGTATAACCGGTGAGATCTGCCCAGTGGCGGTGTTTAAAACCTGGGTTCAACCGGGCTAAGACCCGCTAAACGGCGGGCCTAACTATGAGGCTCTTAAGGTAGCGTAATGCCTTGTCGTTTGAATGACGACGTGCATGAATGGTTTAACGAGGTGGTCGCTGTCCCTAACCAGGTCCTTCTGAACTCACTTACCGGTGAAAATGCCGGTGTCGCCTAGTGGGAAGCGGAGACCTTGTGGACCTTTACTGCAACTTGTTGTTGTGATTTTAAGAATGGTGCATAGCATAGGTAGGAGCGTAGATGTCTAGCTCTGGCGAAGACGGAGTGACCTTGTAATACTACCCATTGTTCTTGAGATTGCTTACCCGAAAGGGGACACCAGCAGGCGGGCAGTTTGGCTGGGGCGGCACCCTGCAGAAAAGATATCTGTAGGGCCCAATGGTAAACTCATCCAGGTTGGAAATCTGGAGTGGAGTGCGAGGGCAAAAGTTTACCTAACTGTACTTCGAAAAGCAAGATGTGCAGAGATGAAAGTCGGGCCTAGCGACCCCACGTAGCCTCTTAGTAGGGCTCGTGTGTGACAGAAAAGGTACCCCAAGGATAACAGGCTTGTCGCGCCCGATAGTCCATATTGACGGCGCGGTTTGGTACATCGCTGTCGGCTCTTCCTATCCTGGTTGTGCAGAAGCAACCAAGGGTGTCGGAGTTCACGCATTAAAAGGGATCGTTAGCTGGGTTAAGAACGTCGTGAGACAGTTTGTATGATATCTACTAGGCGCGTTGTTGTCTGAGTGTAACGAATATCTAGTACGAGAGGAACGGTATTTGGATGCCTCTGGTCAGCAGTTGTTATGAGCAGGCTGCACAGCTACGCATTAATGGATAAGTGCTGAAAGCATCTAAGCACGAAGCCAACCGCAACGTTGATAGAGCTAGTGTGTAAGATTCGAGTCAACGAGAATTTAAGCACGTAGCTACTAAAAGCCACAATCAAAATAAGATGAAAAAACCGGTGTCTGCCTACTTGTTTTTTTGATTTAATTCTATTCTTTTAGAATTTAAAAAATATTTACCTAAATAAATAAAACAAATTGTAAAAATAGTTATTGCAAAAAAATTAGTATACAATCCTGAATATTTATTATATAGACTATATTCAAATAGCACCACTAATAATAATCCAACTATTATTCCTAAATATTTGTTTTTTGAAATTATTGATCTTGACCAAATTAAAGAAAATGTTGCAAAAATAGATATTGCTATTGAAAATAAAATTTCAGTTATTCCAAAACCAATTCCCGTTTTTGAATTTAAAAAGAAAAAAAATGAAAATGATATGATTAATATAGATAAAAATAAAATAATATTATTTTTATCTATTAAATTTTCTAAATTTTTTTCTTCTTTCATTTTTTTAGAAGGTTAAATGGTTTTAAAAATTGTTTGTTAGGAAAGTTTAAAAAGGTGGAATTTTTTGTTTCTTTGTGAGTCGGATAGCTGACTTCGGAAATTAGTTATTAAATTA
>PSPM01000039.1:0-1212 GCA_004195435.1 Candidatus Parvarchaeota archaeon
AAATTTTATATATAAATCTTACCGCTCACTAAGTTTTATAAATATCGTTCTATTAGACAAAACATGAAGAAAGAAGTGATAACTCCTTGGGAAATTTCCGGAGAAATTAACTATTCCAAATTAAAAGAACAATTTGGGACCCAGCTAATTCCAGAAAATCTCCGTAAAAAAATAGGAGATATACATCCTTTAATCAGGAGAGGAATCTATTTTTCACATAGGAATTTTGATTCTTGGTTAAAAGACGCGGAATCTGGAAAAAAAGTTTCAATATTAACAGGCAGGGGACCTTCAGAGAAAATGCATTTAGGACATTTAATGCCATTTTTAGCAGCAAAATCACTTCAGGAAAAATATAATTGCAATGTCTATATACCTATCTCAGAAGACGAAAAATTTTTCGTTAAGAAATCTTTAAGTTTCGATAAAGCAAAAGAATTTGCTGATGAGAATATACTAGATCTTATAGCCTTAGGATTCAAACCTTCAAAGACATTCATCATCAAAGATTTTTCTTATCCAAAAGTATATGAGTATTCTTCAAAAATTGCAAAGTTAATAACCTATTCAGAAGCAAAAGCTGTTTTCGGACTAAAACCAGAATCAAATGTTGGATGGTCCTTTTATCCAGCAGTTCAAGCATTTCACATTTTAATGCCCCAATTCATAGAAGGGCCTCACAAGACTTTAGTTCCAGTAGGAATAGACCAAGATCCTTTTATAAGATTAACAAGAGACATATCGGAACATTCAACAATAAATTTAAACAAACCTTGTGCAATTCATAGCAAATTTTTACCGAGTCTTAAGGGATCCACAAAAATGTCTTCATCAGACGAATCAGAAGCTAATCTAATATATTTGTCAGATTCTCCTAGCGAAGTAAAAAGAAAAATAAACAAATATGCTTTTTCTGGAGGAAGAGATACCTTAGAAGAACATAGAAAGAAAGGTGGAAATCCAGATGTAGATATTCCTTTTCAATATCTAAAGATGCTTTTTGAACCAGATGACAAAAAACTGGAAGAAATTTATAATAAATATAAGTCAGGAGAACTTTTATCAGGAGAATTAAAAAAGATCACTATAGGAAAAATAAATTCTTTTCTGAAAGAACATCAAATGAAAAGAAAATCTTCAAAAAAACAATTAAAGAAATTTATGCTTAGTTAAGATCTTCAAGAGATCGCATATAATCAACTAATTTTTTGC
>PSPM01000039.1:1221-4973 GCA_004195435.1 Candidatus Parvarchaeota archaeon
AGAATAATCTTTTACTAAAAGAGCTTTTCTCAATTCTTTAAATTTGTTAAGCTTAGGAAGTCCAAGATTAAAAGACATATCAATTATTACATTTTGAGCCAATTTAGGTAATTCTTCAAAACTTTCCCTTCCAAGATAACTTTTAGAATCTTTAATCGCCATTTCAATATCTTTCTCTAGAAAATAATCTATTTGATCTTCATTAAGTTTGACTTTTCCACTGTAAACCTCATCAAAGTCCAAGTTAATAGACTCAATTCTTTTTCGAGCATCAGCCCTTTCAAGGTTAAATCCAACTCCAATAGTTCTATTTCCTTTAGGAAAATTTCCAGGATATAATCTGTTCCCATTAGAATCGTCATAAACCCAATTTCTTCTACCTTCATGTTTTGAAAGCATATCCTCAAGAGGTTCGTAAGTTCTCTCAATAGGAGCATCATAATTCTCAGTTTTAAAAGTTGATCTTTCAGGTTCAACATAACTTTCAATAGAGACTCCAGGGTTCAAACTATTAATTTCTTGAGAAGATTTATTATCAATCCTATCAAGTTCTATTAAAGAATTTACACCTAATGAGCCAGCAACTCCCAAGATGGCAATTTGAGCCAGATCACTTAAGATTCTTTTTTTATTTTTCATAGATACTTCATAAATTTCTTCCTTTTAAATCTTTCTATTTAACTACTTAATAAAAGTGACAATACTGAGTTTATTTTTCAACAACTAAACAACTTTTATAAATGTCTCTTGTTTTGTTCATTCATGAAAATAGTTACTCTGCATTGTGATTATATTCGTTTCAAAGCCTTGAAAAAAGCACTAAAAGTTGCTGAAGAACTAAAAGAAAAGGGAGAAATTGAGGTAAAAGAACCATTAGTAGTCCTCACAGCAATTGAAAAAGGTGACAATAAAAAAACTTTGGAAGAATTTTCTGAGGCAGTTAAAAAAACAGCTAACGAAGTAAAAGTTACAAACATAGTTCTTTACCCATATGCTCACTTATCTTCGAATCTGGCCTCTCCTAAAGAAGCACAAGAAGCCCTAAAAGAAGCAGAGAAGTTCTTGAAAAAAGAATTCAAAGTACAAATGGCGCCCTTCGGTTATTACAAATCTTTCGAATTAAAAGTAAAAGGACATCCTCTTTCTGAGCTTTCTAAAGAATTTAAGTCATCTTCAGAATCAGAATCGGGAGAATTAAAAGAAGAAAATTATAGCCCAGAAAAACTTCTAAAAGAAATTTCTAGAGCAAAATTAGACACTTCTAAATTAAGAGACAACGATCATAGAATACTTGGACAAAACTTAGATTTATTCAGTTTTAATGAAGTTTCTCCAGGCTCAGTTTTTTGGCACCATAACGGATGGACAATTTACAAGGAATTAATTAATTTTTTAAGACCACTGCTAAGAAAATTTGATTATGAAGAAATAGCAACGCCACAAATTTTCAATAATAATCTATGGAAAGTTTCAGGCCATTGGGAACACTACAGAAATAATATGTTTTTGACAAAATATGAAAAAAGAGAATTCTCAGCTAAACCAATGAACTGCCCTGGTTGTATGTTAGTTTACAAAACAAAGCCAAGAAGCCATAAGGATTTACCATTAAGACTTGCAGAATTTGGAGTGGTTCATAGGAAAGAACTTTCTGGAGTGCTGGCAGGATTATTTAGAGTAATAAGGTTTACACAAGACGATGCACATATTTTCTGCACAAAAAAACAATTAGCAAATGAAATGAAAAATTTGTTTAGATTAGTAGATATAATTTACAAAGATACATTTGGGTTCAACTACTCATTAGAATTATCTACAAGGCCAAAAAAATATTTAGGAGATAAAAAGGATTGGGATTACAAAGAAAAAGTACTTGAGGAAGCATTGAAAAAAGCAAAAGTAAAATACAAAATAAACAAAGGAGATGGGGCTTTTTACGGACCCAAAATTGATCTCCATATAAAAGACTCTTTGGGAAGAAGCTGGCAATGTGCAACAATACAATTAGACATGCAAATGCCAAAAAGATTTGGAATAACTTATACAGATGAAAAAGGTAAGAAACAAACTCCACTTCTTGTACACAGAGCTTTATTCGGCTCTTTAGAAAGATTCATAGGAATATTGCTAGAACATCTAAATGGTTCTTTACCACTATGGCTTTCACCAAGGCAAGTTAGAGTAATTAACTTAACAGAAAGAAATAAAACCGCTTGCGAGAAGTTTATCAAAGAATTAAAGGAGGAAATTCCTGATATAAGGCTTGAAGCAGATTTCCGTTCTGAAACAGTTCAATCAAAAATAAGAAATTCAGAAATGATGAAAACAAATTACACAATTGTAATTGGAGATAAAGAAGAAGAATCAAATACTCTTGCAGTCAGGTCAAAAGGAAAAAAACCAAAATTCGGAATAAAAAAATCAGATTTAATTAAAAAATTAAAACTAGAGATTTTAGAACCAAATATAAGATTAAAAGATACTAAAAACTTATAAACTATTTAAAATAAATATACAAAATGAAGATACAACCTTATGTTGAAAAATTAGAAGCTTCCGAAAAATATAAAGAATTTAAGGAAAAATATAAAGATTCTTTTTTAGTTGCAGGATTTTTTATTATAGATTTAGAAACTAAACAAAATATCCATCAAATTGATTACTATCTTCCTTCAGAAAATAAAGTAGCAGCATTCACACTAGACGGCGAAGTAAACTTACAAATATTAAACACAATGGGCAAAAAAGTTCCAGAGACTTTAGATCTAAAAACAAATGTTGATTTGGATGCGCTTCAAGGAATTTTAGAAGATGGGATGAAGAATAGGAACATGACTGAAAAGATAAAGAAAATGATTGCAGTAATACAAACTATGGAGGGTAAAAAAGTTTGGGTTATGAATTGTGTTCTTTCAGGTTTAGAGATATTGAAAGCAAATATTGATGATGAAACTCAGAACATTCTAAAAATGGAAAAAAGTTCAATCCTAGATTATGTTAAAACAATGCCTGGAAGAGACCCTAGTCAAATGCAAAAAGGCGAACCAACAAAAGAAGATCTAGATAAAGAAATAGAACAATTAGATAAACTCAAGGAAGCTCTAACAAAGGAAAAAGAAACTCTTAAAAAATAATTATTTTCTTTTTTTCAAATTCCAAAGTTCTTTTGTATAACCTTTTCTTTCGATTTCTCTCTCTTTAATATTTAATATTTCTCTAAGTTCTAATATTTTTTTCCTAGATTTAATTACATCTTTTTTAAGACATAAAATCTCAATTTCAATAAACCAACCAAGATTTCTAATATAATTTAATTCAATATTAACTCCATCTTTTGTCCTATAAAGTTCCGTTTTCTTTTCTTTCATAAGCCATTTTTTGAATCCAAAATCTTTAATCAATTCAAAGAAACCTTTCAAATCAGAAACCTCGAACTCGGTTTCTTTCTTTGCATGAACACCTTTAACATAACTTAACCATTGCTTAAAATTAACCTCCACCTTTTTGCCTTTTTTCCTAACTCGCAAACTCTTCTTAGGATAAACATCTTCATTTAAAGAATAATATCTATCTTTCTTAGTTTCAATTTTAACAAATTTGGCTATCTTCTTTATTTGTTTCCTTGCATCCCTAACATCTTTGACCTTTATCTTGGATTCAACTTCTACCCAGCTCATAATATATTAATTCACCTCAAAGAAAAATGGTAAGATGAACTTATAAAACTTATTAAAAAAGAAAAAGAAAAAAAA
>PSPM01000040.1 GCA_004195435.1 Candidatus Parvarchaeota archaeon
ACTGGATTAATTTTTAGCCAATATAACATCCCTGTAACTAAAGAGGGAATTGAAATAATAAAAAGAACCAAGAATGTAATTCTGGCCCAATCTTTTCTTTTTCCAATCATGTAAATAAGTAATCCTATTAATATTATTATGGGAATTGTTATTGCAAGAGCAATATTTATATCTTCTGAATATAAAATTTCACCGGTTATCCTTATTATTCCTAGAGAAAGTGAAACCCAAAGCAACCCTATGCCCATTGTAACTTTCACCAGGTTGGGGTAGTGTATATCCATCAACTAGAATTTTGTTATTACTTTCAGGATCTTTAATTAAGGTTTTTCCAGCAGGAGTTCCAGAAGGAGATGTTACTTCAAAACCACTTGTAGGCCAAGAACTACAAGAACCAGAAGCATAACCTTCTTCCTCTAAAACATATGTATCATAATTTTCTTCAATTCCTATATTTTCGGCCCCACACACACTGTAAGTAGATGAAGCTTGTTGATCCCTCATTGCACTAACCTCCCAATAACCATCTTCAAAAACTACTAGCCTTGCATGGTAACCTTTGTAAAATCCTATGCCACAATGACCATGAATATCACAATATGGTCCACCATTACCAGGAGTTACATAACCTGTTCCCTCTTTGTTTATTTCACAACTCCCTATTTCTGCCCCATGTGTACCGTCCAATCCATAAAATAAAAAAGGATTTTCAGAAACAGCAGTTAAAGTTCCATCAGTAATTGCTTGTTGAAGTGTTTTTTCTGTACCTCCAGAGTCAAATATTTTAATTGCAGTTGCCTCATGTCCTGGATTTGGAGCAGTTGGGTTTTGTGCATAAACCACGACACCTAAAACTAGCAAAGCTCCTAGAAAAATCAGGCTATAAAGCCATTTGTTTGTCATATTAACCTCAATTTTTATTGACATTAGTTTTTATTTGATTTGTTACTATTTAATATTTTCCAATATAGTTGCTTGCTAATAAGGAAATATTATTAAACTAATAATTAAAGGATAATTCATGGTAGATGAAAAAGAGGATTTAGATTATTTATTTGTTTTAAAGGCCTTAAAAGAATTACCATTTAATTGTGGAAGGAAATTGCTTAAAGATTTTTTAATGGGAAAAGAGGAAAATAGTTCGATTTCTAGGAATAAACTTTACAAATTAGAAAATTTTGGAAGTATGGCTTATATGGACGACGAACTAAATAAAATGATAGACAATCTTATTTTGAATGGTCTAATTCATTTAATTTCTATGGAAGGAAATAGATTTGCAAAATTATTGGAATTAACTGCAAAAGGAAATGAAGAGATTGTAAATCCAACTTTATACAAGAAAAAATTATCTTACAATTTTAGTGAATCTAAAACATTAATCTCAGATAAAGATAAAGAATTTTTTAATGAATTTGAGGAATTTCTTGAAAGATTTAATGATGAGCAAAAAAAGGCAATTGTGTGTAATAATGATAAAATTTTATGTATCGCGGGTGCAGGTTCTGGGAAAACTAGTTCACTTATAAAAAGAATAGAATTTCTTATAAAATATCGTTCTGTTTCTCCTGAAAAAATTATGGCTATAACTTTTACTAGAAAAGCAAGACAGGAAATGATTTCTAGATTGTCAAAAATTTCTTGTACACAAGATGTTTCTGTTGAAACTTTTAATTCTTTCTGTGAAAAGATTTTGAGAAAATTTAATGATTTGATTTATGGCCAAAGTGTCAAATTAATAACTTATTCAGATAAAATTACTATTGTTCAAAAAGCTTTAGAAAATATAGATATAAATTCCTATCAAGCAATAAATTTGTATTTTGATAAAAATCAGAGAAGGGGGAAAACAAATGAAGAATTATTTAGAATTTTATTAAATGACTGTTTTTTTGTAAAAGATTATTTCAATTTTAAAAATAAACCATTAAAAGAAATTGTTCTAAATGCGGAAATAAAAAATAAAAAAGTAATTGAAATGATTTTTGAAATTTGTAATTATATTGATAAGTATATGAAAGATAATGGTTTAAGAGATTTTGCAGATCAATTAATTGATACAATAAATTTCTTTAAAAAAGAAAATAATTTGATTCCAAATTTTGAACATATTTTAATTGACGAATACCAAGATATTAATTCTACACAAATAAAGTTAATAGAATTATTAAATTCAAGAAATTTATTTTGTGTTGGAGATCCTAGACAATCTATTTATGGTTGGAGAGGATCAGATATCAAATATATTCTGAATTTTGATGAAAAATATCCTAATTCTGAAATAATAAATCTAACAAAAAATTATAGGTCCACTAAATATATTGTTAAATTTATAAATTCAGCTATTAAAGAAATGAATTTTAAGGATTTAGAGCCCATGATTGAAGGAGACAAAGAAATCGAATTAAATAACTTTCCTTCAGAAGATCTAGAATTTATGTATATAGCTCAAACTATTTTGACTTCTAGCACACCTAAGAAAGAAATATTTGTTTTAGCAAGAACTAATAATAAATTAAAAGACCTTTCTGAAAAATTAACTTTATTGAATATACCTCATGCTATTAAAAATGAAACTAACGAAAATGAAGATATTTTTGAGGATAAAGTAACTTTGGCTACCGCGCATTCCATAAAAGGATTGGAGGCAGATATGGTTTTTTTGATGGGTTGTACTAAAAATAATTTTCCCTGCATAGGAAGTGAACATCCAGTTATAGAAATGATTAAGGTTGAAGAATACGATAAAGAAGAAGAAGAAAAAAGATTATTTTATGTTGCTATGAGTAGAGCAAAGAAAAGTTTGTATTTAACATATCAAGGGAAAAATCCAACCTATTTTATCACAGATGAAATGTATTCTCTTTTGGGAAAAGAAAATTTAAATTCTAGAATTTCAAATGCCCGGAAAGAAATAGAAACTCAAGAGAATCTACCTTTAACCGGAGAAATTAATAATTCTGTTTTAGACATGCTTAAGGGATGGAGAAGGATTAGTTCTCAAAAAGAAAATGTTCCAGCTTATTGTATTTTGAATGATAGAACTTTGAAAGAATTAGCTATTAAAATTCCTGAGAATATTCATGAATTGGAAAATATACATGGCATAGGTTCATCTAAAATTGAAAAGTATGGGAAAGATATATTAAAAATTGTAAACTATAAGGGTTAGTTTCTTCTTCCAATAGAGGGAGTTACATTTCTTTTAGATCCAAATCTAGATCCACCACCAGTTCTTCCTCTGCCGGATGATCTATTTCTATTCCAACTTCCGCTACTAGGCGATCTAGCTCCACCAGTTCTTCCTCTATTTGAGAATCTATCTGAACTTCTATCACCACTATTTGAAGATCTGTTTCCACTCCAGCTTCCGCTACCAGGTGATCTAGCTCCACCAGTTCTTCCTCTATTTGAGAATCTATCTGAACTTCTATCACCACTATTTGAAGANCCACTCCAGCTTCCGCTACCAGGTGATCTAGCTCCACCAGTTCTTCCTCTACTTGGCGATCTATTCCAGTTTCCTCTACTGGATGACCTAATTCCTGCAGAACTTCTATTATCATCGTTTCTTTTTCCCCATCCAAATTCTTTTTTTATTCTTAATCTTTCTACAACAGGTAATTCCTCTCTAGTAATTTTTACATTTTCAATTCTAAGAATTTTATCAAAATTTTCATAATCTCTACTACATAAAATATTAATTGCTTTACCTTCCTCTCCGGCTCTTGCAGTTCTTCCAATTCTATGAACGTAGTCTTTTATTTCTGATGGAAGATCATAATTGTAAACATGGCTTACATTCTTTATATCTAAACCTCTTGCTGCAACATCAGTACATACTAGTACTCCCACTCCATTTCCGTTGAAGTCATCTAATACTCTTTTTCTTTGATTTTGAGATAATCCTCCATGAATTTCTTTTGCGTGAATTCCAGCATTTCTTAGATTCATTGCCACAAAATCAACATTTCTTCGAGTACTACAAAATACCATCACTAACTTAGAGTCTTCTTTTTTCAATAAGTGGAAAAGTAATGAAAATTTTAGCTGATCCGGGACATCATAATAAATTTGTTCTAATTTTGAGTGATCAACATATGATTTAACTGCTATTTCTTTTGCATCTTTTGTATGTTTTTTAGCTAGATGATCTATTTCATTTGAAATTGTGGCAGAGAATAACATTGTTTGTCTTTCTTTAGGACATTGTTGTATGATTTTTTCAACATCTTTATGGAAACCCATATCAAACATTCTGTCAACTTCATCTAAAACTAGAATTTTTATTTTGTTTAATTTTAATGTTTTTCTTTTTAGATGATCTAAAATTCTTCCAGGCGTCCCTACAACCACTTCAGTTCTATTTAATTTTCTAATTTGAGGCTCTATTGCAATTCCTCCATAAACCGCTAAAATCTCTAATTTTTTACCTTCTGAAAATTTCTTTATAGATTCTGCTACTTGTTCAGCTAATTCTCTTGTAGGCGTTAAAATTAATGCTTGAACTCCTGCCTTTGTTTTTAGATTTTCAATAATGGGGGAAGCAAAAGCTAATGTTTTTCCACTTCCAGTAGCTGATCCACCGATAATATCTTTTCCAGCCAAAGCTAAAGGAATTGTTTTCTCTTGAATTTCTGTCGGTTCAGTTATCCCAACATTATCAAGTGTTTTCAATACTTCTCTGCTTAGTCCAAGTTTTTCAAATTTTTCCATTTTTATAATATATATCAAGAAATCAATTCTTGAGTCACAAGCCTTTAGAGACTGTGCTCAGGCTTATCCATATAAGTAACGTTATGTTACTGAGTATGAGATAATTATTCCTTTTTAAAGTTTCCTATTTGTAGAAATTAGGTAATATTCCTCACTACCTTTTGATTGTATGTAAAAGATTTATTAAGTTTTTGAAGAATAATTCATTTATAAACTAGTTATTCGCTTCAGAGTAATGAAATTTAAAGAATTAAACATCATTGAACCAATACTAAGAGTTCTTGAAGAAAAGGGATATATAGAGCCAACTCCAATTCAAGAAAAGACTATCCCTCTACTTTTAGAAAATAATGATATTATTGGAATAGCTCAGACTGGAACTGGGAAAACTGCTGCATTTGCGATACCTATTTTGCAAAAATTGCATCAAAAACTACGAAAAGTAGGAGCACCTAGAGCATTAATCTTGGCACCTACTAGAGAATTAGCTGCTCAAATCTCTGAGAGCTTTAAAGTATATGGAAAATATCTAAACTTGAAGAACTTGGCAATATATGGTGGTGTTGGAATAACGCCTCAAATAAGGGCACTTAGGAGCGGAGTGGATATACTAATTGCAACCCCTGGAAGATTAATTGATTTAATGAACCAGAAAAAAGTAAATCTTGAAAAAGTAGAATTTTTGGTATTTGATGAAGCAGATAGAATGTTGGATATGGGATTTATGAAAGATGTTAAAAAAATTGCTTCATCACTACCTGAAGAAAAACAATCATTGTTTTTTTCCGCTACAATGTCTAATCAAATTGCAGAATTAACAAGAAATTTTCTAAGAAATCCTAAAAGAGTGGAAATAACTCCTCAAGCAACTCCCGTAGATAAAATAGAACAGTGTGTATTTTTTGTAGATCAAAAAAGAAAAAATGAATTACTTTTGGACTTAATAAAACAGGAGAAACTGGATTGTGTTTTAGTATTTGTTGGAATGAAACACAAGGCACAATGGAATTTCTGCAGATGCAATCCATGGAAACAAATCGCAATTTCAGAGAACAAGAGCATTAAATAATTTTAAAACAAAAAAAATAAAAGTTTTAATTGCGACAGATATCGCGGCAAGAGGAATAGATGTTAATAATATTAGCCATGTAATTAATTACGACCTTCCAAACGAGGCAGAAAATTATGTCCATAGAATTGGGAGAACTGCAAGAGCTGGAAATAAAGGGATTGCATACTCTTTTTGTTCAGCAGATGATAAAAAATATCTTAATCAAATTGAAAAGATTACTAAAATACGAATTGAACAAGTTAAACACAAATATCACTCCTCGGATGCTAAAAATGCACGTGGCGAAGATGCAAAACTAAAGTCAAGGGGAAGGGGAAATAGGCATGATAGAAAACCTAGGGGAAATTCTGGGAGAAATCGTGGTCGAAGTGGAAATGGAAGTAATTCTAAAGTAAGAAAGTCAACCTCTAGCAGAGTAAGACTTGGAAGAACTAGAAGCAGAAGATAATTTTCATAACTATTTCACTTACCTTACGCCCTGACCGAACGTAAAGGATTAGTTAAGCGCCCTGCGCTTATCTTCCTTTCTAAAGATTTAAAGACTGCTTTATTTTACTTGTATCATTCATCATCTCCTTAAATGATTCTGGCAGATGAGATTTTTTCATTGGTGAGGATTATACGGTTTGGATTTTTATCTTGCCTTCTTGCACGTCCTTCAAAATCACGCGGGCGGTTCTATCTAAATTAACGGCGCCGCCTTTCTTTAGAAAATTAAGTTTTTTCCCTAGCATGTCGAGGAATTCTTCGACGTCATCGGTTTTTATTTTATAATATTTTTGCAAGACTCCTGGATATTTTCTCATTAGTTCGAGGATGATAAGATCAGGATCCTTCACCTTGTCGTAAGTTATCACGCTTATCTGCACGTGTTTCTTTAAGTTGCTCACGTTCACGTTTGAGTCTTCGCTGTCGGGGATTACTCCTGGAGTATCCAAAAGAACTATGTTCTTTGTGAACTTGATTTCATGAATCGCTTTTGTGTGTCCTCGTTCGCTTGATGTGCTTGCTTTTTTCCCACCAACTATGGAATTGATCAAAGAGCTTTTTCCGGTGTTTGGGTAGCCTATGATTCCCACTCTTGCTCTGGGAAACTGAATCTTTACCCTCTTTACTTCAATTTTAATCATCTCTTGGAGTTTCGTCCGTCCGATTTTTTTCTTTACGGAGAATAAAACGTATGGTTCGAGTTCGCTCATTTCCTTATTTTTCTTGAGTTCATTTATGTCAATCAAATCTACCTTGTTGATAACTCGAATCAGTTTTTTCCCGCTATTCTTGATCAGTTTTTCAATTTCTAAGTTGCGTGTTTTTTCTATCGCTCTTGCATCTAGGATTTCAAGGACTATGTCTGATGTCTCGATGATGTCTCTGACTGCTTGGGGGAACTTTATTTTGTGTTTATTATGGTAATCTGGCTTTGCTGTTTTCCAAGCGCTCCTTGAAAAGGATTTGTTTACTGGCATTGTTTTACATCGAGAATTTGATTTAAAATTCTATTGATTGGAATTTTATTGAGAAGAAATTGAAAAATCAAAGAAAGAGAAAGAGCAGGCGGAAACATCAGAACCTGGGGGTGAAAAAAATTCAAAAATTAACCTTTCCATTTGTAAATACTTCAGAATAATAAATCGCCCTAATCGAATAGGACAACTTCGTGTGATTTTCTTTTTATATTATGTTAAATTAAATGCAGGTCGTAAGCAATTTTCCTATACAACTCCTTTTATGAAGTTCTTAAAATTAGAAGTTTTCTGAGTAGTTTCCCTTTAGTACTTTGATTTTGTTGTTTTCTATTGAGATTATTTTCTCAGCTACTTTGTCTATGAAGTATCTGTCGTGTGAGATGAACACTATTGTTCCCCTGTAGTCCTGGAGTGCTTTCTCGAGTGATCGTATTAGTTCAATGTCTAAGTTATTTGTTGGTTCGTCAAAGAGGAGGACGTTATATTTTCTTACCATGAGCCTGACGAGGTTTATACGGGATTTTTCTCCTCCACTAAGCGTTTTTAGTTTGTTTGGAAAGCTTTCTCTGTTAATGCCGTATCGTATTGCTAGCCCGACCATTTTGTGCTCGGCTAAATCTCCAAATTCTGCTATGAGAAATTCTTCGACAGTTTGGTTTGTGTCAATGTCGGCTAGTTCTTGATCAAAGTAGCCTATTCGCGCATTGTTGCCTATTTTTATAGTTCCGGAATCTGAGGCTTCCATTTGGTATAGCAATTTTATTAGTGTGCTTTTTCCTGTGCCGTTCAATCCCACAACTCCGATTTTTTCTCCTCGTTCTACTTCGAAAGTACATTTTTGAAATATTATTTTGTCTCCGAATGATTTGTTAATGTTATGGGCGTCAAATATTGTTGATCCGGCCCTTAGGGTGCTTTCGAAATCGATTCTGAATTCTTGAGTGAATTTGTCCGGATCAAATACTTCA